>DRLZ01000430.1 GCA_011322755.1 Crenotrichaceae bacterium | reverse complement strand
TCCCGTTCAATCACCACGGTTTTCATGTTGTCATACCAGACTTGCTGAGGAATCCCCTGGAAATAATCAAACGCCAGACGATGGCATTGCTCGAGTGTTTCATAACGCATATTGTCTGTCATCACAACGAACAAGGCACGACTAAACCCCAGCACCGCAACAAATGCATGAATTGGGTTTTTTCCGCCTCGCATTTGCCCCCAATCCACTTGCATTTGTTTCCCTGCAGGTGTCTCAAAGCGTATCACAGGCGAGGTATCTGGTTTTCCTCGATAGTCATACAGATACTTGCGCAGTAATGACAAGCTCCCTGTATAGCCTTGTTCTTTTATTTCACGAAACAGCACAACGCCTGATAGGTGAATCGGCGATGCCTGGGCAATGCGTGCGTGTAAAAAGGGTTTATAAGCGTCTAACCTGGAACCAGTTTTAGGACGGCTTGAGTATTCAGGCTTCGCTGGATTGCTTGTTAAATATTTTTTAACCGTATTCCTGGAAATACCCAGTTGTTTAGCAATCGCTCGCTGTGAATGTCCCTGTTGATGTAATACTTGAATGTTCATGAGTTCCTCTTTTGAAATCATGGTGCCTCATTAAAAAGCACCTAGTTTGAGTCAAATGGCTCAGATTTCAATTGTTGAAGTGGCTCATTTTTGCATTGTTGGTAACACAGATGAAGCCGTATCTGACGCCCGCCATTGTCCACCCGGCTGGACAGGTCATGACCCGCAAGGCCGACAAGACCGGACTGATCTCGTATCAGGCCAATAAATACTCCGTGCCCATGGCGTATCAACGGGCTTGTGTCGGCATTGCGGCCGAAGGCCAGTACCTGCATATCCTTGATCGGGAGAGCGGCGAAGAAATTGCCCGGCATGCGCTCACCACTGGCAAGGGCAAGGTGATCAAAAACACTCATCACTACCGGGATCCGGCGGTGCGCATTGAACAGCTGGAACAGATACTGCAAACACTGATTGGAGCAGCCTCTGCTAACACCTTGTCAGATTTGCTCAAGACCAGTAAACCCAAGATCTACAAGGATCAGTTAGCCGCTGTCATCAGCCTGCTGAAAACCCATCAACCTGTCTCACCGGCCCTGCTGGAAAAGCTCTGCCAGCGGCCACGCCTGACGGCTACCCTGGTCAGGGACTTTCTGCAGGCCTATCAACACCACCCCGGACGGTTGAAGCCAGACGGCGCACCGCCCGCAGCCACAAAACCCGGCCAACTGGATGCCTATGGCACACTGCACGCACAGGAGGTCAGCCATGTGCGCCATTGAACAGGTGAATCAACAATGCCGGCACCTGAATCTGGCCAGCCTGATCACGGTATTACCCGAGCTATTACAACAGGCAGAAGCCAATGAACTGTCATATTTACAGTATACCGATCTGCTCCTGGGTCATGAAGTCAGGCAGCGTAACGACAAGCGGCTGGCGACCAACCGGCGCAAGGCGGGCTTTCCAGTTGAAAAACCGCTGGAAAGTTTTGATTATCGCCATCAAACGACGATTACCAAACGCCAGATCAACCAGTTGCTCGACTTTGATTTTGTTGATAACCGTCCCAACCTGATTTTTATCGGGCCACCCGGCGTGGGTAAAACCCACCTGTCGATTGGCATCGGCATCAAAGCCATTGAAGCAGGCTACAAAGTCTTGTTTGCCAGCGCTTTATCGCTGGTGGAAAGCCTGGAAGTGGCCGAGCTGAAGGGGGAACTGAAAAAGAAGATAAACGCCCTGTGCAAGTATGATCTGGTGATTATCGATGAACTGGGGTATCTGCCCATGAACAAGCAGGGCAATTACAACCTGTTTCAGTTGATCAATGCCCTTTATGAATACCGATCCATCATTTTGACTACCAACAAGGACTTTACGGCCTGGGGCGAGTTCTTTGTGGATGAAAACGTGGCGGTACCGATCATCGATCGACTGATCCAGCATTCGAGAATCTTTATGCTGGGAGGTGAAAGTTATCGCTTAAAACACAAAACCAATGCGTAGTTTTTTTGATCCGTAGGGGGTCAAAATTATTGTCCGTCAAGGGGTCAGTTATTTTGGCCATTGACACCATTGATCTGTTCACTCAACTAAACGATTTGCGCCTCTATGGAATGAGCGATGCCTGGGCTGAAATTAAAGCTGAAGCTCCTCAACGACAAAAAGAGCGATCGCCAGAACGATTGCTGAGGCAATTGATTAATAAAGAGCGATCGCCAGAACGATTGCTGAGGCAATTGATTAATGCAGAGATAACAGACCGTTATGCACGTAGTTTGAAATACCAGTTGAAAGTTGCCAGGTTTCCTATTCATCGTGATTTGGTTAACTTTGAATGGCATGAAACGCCGCTTTCAAAGCAGCAGATAGAACAGCTGGCAACCGCAAAATTCATGGATGATGCTCACAACCTCATTCTTGTGGGTGGTACAGGAACAGGCAAGACGCATTTAGCCACTGCACTCGGTGTAGCAGCTATTCATCATGAAAAACGCGTACGGTTTTTTAATGCGGTTGATTTGGTTAACTTGCTCGAACTGGAAAAACAGCAGGAGAAAACAGGGACCATGGCGAGAAAATTAATCCAAATGGACGCAGTTATTTTAGATGAACTTGGGTACTTACCGTTTCCAAAGTCAGGTGGCGCAGGCGCATTACTCTTTCATCTCATTAGCCAGCTCTATGAGCGTACCACGCTGATCATAACCACCAATTTAAAGTTCAGCGAATGGGTACAAGTTTTTGGTGATGCAAAGATGACAGCAGCACTTTTGGATCGAATTACTCATCATTGTGACATCGTTGAAACAGGAAACGATTCTTACGTTTTAAGCACCAAAAATCAGGCATAAAAACAGAATAATCGTCTAAACTATCTGGAAACTTTTGGACGCTGACAGATGGAAAGTTTTCAACGCTGATTGACAGCCAGTTCATGCTCAAAGCTCCATAGATCAAGTGAAGTTAAGGTCTTACCTGATATATTAACCATAGTGACTTGAACTGGTTTCTGTTTTAGCTCTTAATTCACATTCTAGTTTAAGGAGCTCCCTCTTTCCAGTTGCTTCGGGCAGATAATAGTTTTTCAGGGCACGTGGTGAAAACGCCATCTACACCGAGGTGTTGTAACATCTGGTATTGTTTTACTGTTTCTATAGTTTCCACCTGTTTACTACTAGACTCAGACCGACCTTCATAAATCCATAGCCAAAGTTTTTTATTGCGCTGTTTCACGTGGCTGATGACCCGCTTCGTAAGCATTCTGTAACGGTCGTAGTGAACCGGAATCATCAGAATATCCGATGTTATTGGAAACAGGGTGTCAAGATAAATATAACTGCTAAACACCATACGCTTGACCTCACTGGCTGTAGCGCCATAACGCAAATACGGTCTGTGTTTTTTGAAACTGCTGATAATATGCTCAAACTGGCTAACAATCACAACTTGACTGTCCATTGCATGGTCTTCAATCAGTGCGATTAACTGCGTCACAATCGCAGGGTTGGCGCTATGTATGTCCAGTACCAGACGAGCATGTGAAAATTCTGTCAATACTTGTTGCAGCAGTGGTATTCTCAGCTGTAGTTCACAATGGTTTAACTTGTTGCTTACTGTGTAAGAAATCGCCTGGATCTGTTCCTTGTCGAGCGCTGAAATGGTTCTGTCCAAACCAGTGACGCGTTTCAGATTATCATCATGAAACAGTACGACTTCCCCGTCTTTACTCAGTTGCAAATCCATTTCAATCCAGTGATCTGGATTAACCAATTGGCAATGCCTGATTGCCTCTATCGTGTTTTCCGGCATTTCCTTTCGCCCGCAGGCATAGCAAATAATATCCATCTGTCAGCTTTCGATTTTCCCATTATTAATCGAGTGTATATCGTTACCACAACACAAACAGCCTGATCGATCAGAATCATTCATTGCCAGCGTTGACATTACAATAATCCAGGCTGTTTCCAATTCCCGGTTCCAGAACGCCTGAAAACCGACAGCAATCAATCCCCATTAATTGGGAAAGCAAATGATAGGCTGAGTTACTGTTGGTTACGGGCAACCCCAAAATACCAAACGGTGAATAATTCAAATCCTGTTTATTCAATGTTGCCAGCTGGCTTGCTGCATTATCCCAGCGCGAAAGCACATCTGTTACATCTCCCTGATACACAGGTACTGCCTGCTGGTTATTGAAGATAAAACTGGGGTCGTTGTTAGCGGTTTTGAATTCATAAAATCCAAGTCGATCATTAAAAAAGCCGATTGGTTTGAATGTATTGGTTTTTCGATCGGTTGCCAGACCATGTAACTGGGAAAGCACCTGATTTTCATCATTTCGCAGCACCCAGAAATTATGCGATGCGATCCCCCAGATATCATAACTTCTGGCTTCGATTATAAAAGCTTTATCCATTACTCAATACGTTTGGTATTTTATCTTTGTTTTTATCATTAACAGACAGCATCAACAACGTGCAAGAATATCACGGCTTTAATCTCAAAAAGTGTTGTTCATGATAATATTAAATCATGACGACAATCTTCAAAAATCTCAATACCATGCCCTTAGCCTGGTCAATGATCTGATCTAAACAGACTATTCTGATATGACTGATTATATTCTGCGACGTTTACTGTTGATGATACCAACCTTGCTGGGTATTACCATTGTGGTTTTTGCGGTGATGGCGGCTGCTCCCGGGGGTATCAGCGCTGCCAGTTTGGTCGATGGGCAAAACCTTGACCCTGAAGCGAAACGTGAAATCGAGGCTTATTACAATCGCATTTATGGTCTGGATTCACCACCTGCTGTTCAATACCTGCGCTGGCTCAATACTGTTTCACCGATCGGTTTTACTTTTGATAACAAGGCTGAAATCAACGGGTTTTCGTTTAGCAAAGGTTCTGATCTTGGTAAAAGCTTTCGTTATGGTCGTCCGGTTGCTGATTTACTCTCCGAACGGGTTCCAATTACATTGCTGCTGAATACCATTTCCATCCCCATTATCTACATCGTTGCCATCGCCATTGGGGTCTATGCAGCAACCCGGCGCGGCAGCCAGTTTGATGTGATCAGTGGTGGGGTGATGCTCGCGTTGTGGTCTATACCAACCATGCTTGCCGGCGTTTTACTGATTGGATTTTTTTCCAATGTTCAATACTGGCACTGGTTTCCAACCGGCGGGCTGAGCAGTTCAGAATCAGCCGCACTGCCGTTTATGCCACACTGGGGTTCGCTCACTGATGTTGGACTATTTTTTCTGATAAGCGCTACATGTACCAGTCTGTTTGTCTGGCTGGCTGCGCGGGGAACAGCAACTCTGCGTGTCGCAATATTCACGCTGGCAGCAATTGGCTGTGCAATCGCAATGGCTCAGGCTTTACCTGAAAGCAGTCAGTCATTGGGCTGGTTTCTATTGCTGCCCATTGTTTTTTTATGCCTCATTGTACCGATTGCACTGTCTAACTATACAATCCTGCGCATCAGCTACCTTGGTTTATTCGGGTTAATCATCGGTTTTGCGATTGCCATGCATTTTACCCAACAATCATTTATTCGGGGTTTTTTGCTTGATCGACTCTGGCATTTGATACTACCTGTCATTTGCTTGTCATATGGTGGCTTCGCAGCGCTAACCAAGCTGACGCGTACCGCTGTTCTGGAAAATCTGATGTCTGATTATGCACGCACTGCCCGCGCCAAGGGTCTGGCAGAAAATGATGTGATCTGGCAACATGTGTTCCGCAATAGCTTATTACCGTTGATTACCGTAGTCGCCAGTTTATTGCCTGGCTTGCTGGCTGGTTCGGTGATTGTGGAAAGTATTTTCAGTATCGAAGGCATGGGTAAACTTGCAATTGAGGCAGTACAAACCCGAGACCGCGAACTGGTGTTATCAATTACCTTGCTGAGCGGACTACTCACCTTGATTGGTTATTTAATCAGCGATATTCTCTATGCCGTTGCCGACCCAAGGATCTCCTATGACTGAGCCTGTGTCTGAACAATCCTTGAATACACCAGAATTTGAAAACAATGCGGGTCAGTCGAATAACAACACATTTGCCCGGCGCGTACTGCGCAATACTTTTAAACACTGGGGGGCGCGCATCGGTTTATTTTGGATTGCACTGCTAACGCTGTTTGCTGTTTTCGCACCCTTGATCGCAACCAGTTATCCATTGTTGATGAGTCAACATGGCGTCATCTCAAGCCCTGTTTTGCAACACCTGAGCCCGGTTGACGTAACATTGTTGATCGCATTCATTTGTGCTGTCAGCTTATGGCGAATACCTCTCGGCCCGGAGAAAAAACCTATCCTGTTTCTAATTGTCGTCAGTCTTGCACTGGTAGCCAGCTATATGTTCATTAAACCACCAAAATTGACAATTTATGAGCAATACAGAGTACAACAGCAAGCTGGCACTATCGACTG
>DRLZ01000429.1 GCA_011322755.1 Crenotrichaceae bacterium | reverse complement strand
GTGAAAGAGGCGCTGGGTGCTGTATCTGATGTTTTGGATACCGCACTGGATGAATTTGATAACGCGCTGCTACAAGTGGCAACCCAAGTATCTGCTTTGTTTGATGAAGTTGACAATGCCCTGGCACAAATAGACACCGCAGAATTTAAACAACATGTGGTGGATGCCATTGCCCAGGTGCAGGATGCGCTTGAAGATGCCATTAATGAATTATTCGCCCCGGTGAGAGACGCCATAACCGATGCGGTGAATGCAATTGGTACCACTGTGGATTCATTTGATCCTGATCAAGTGGCTAATGTGCTGCGTAGTGTTATTCAACAAATAACCGATGTGTTAACCGACCCGGCGGTGATGGATGCTATTGATCAAATTCGTAACACCCTGGATACAGTGACCAACCAGATTCAAACGGTCTCCTTCGACCCGGTAGTGGATGAAATTATCAAAGGTATTGATGAAATAAAAGAAACCTTGCAGTCCATCGACCCGGCAGAATTAAATGACATCATTAAAGGGGCCATTAAAACCGCCATTGGTGTCTTGCCAGAAGACCTGGAAGAACCCAGAACCTGGTTAACATCCGAACTTGATCGCTTAATCGATGAAGGGCCAAAACCACTGGTGGAAAAGGTTAAACAACCTGTTGCTCAGTTAACCGATCAAATAACCGGCATGTCTCCGGAAAAACTCATTGGTGATTCCTTATCAGGCCCGTTCCAATCACTCATTTCAGAGCTGGATGCATTTACTCCGAGTAATTTGTTAAACCCTATCAATGATGGGCTGGATGATATTAAAAACCAAATCGGTGATCAAATTAATCTAGAGGCATTGATGCAGCCATTGGAAAGTTTGTTTGAACAGCTATTGTCGCAGTTCGACCGGTTTGGGCCTGAACAAATTATCGAACCTATAGAAAATCAGATCAGCGCATTGATCGATGACTTTATGGAGTTGTTACCAGAAGAAGTTGTGTTTGAGGTGCTGGACAGCATTATCTCCGGTATTCAAACAGCAGCAGGTTTTGTGGCAGACGTGAAAAACCTGCTGCTGAAAATTCAAAGTATGATAGCTGACCTGGCTGACCCTCAAGCACAATTAAACATCTGGATGCAGCCAGTGCTCACCGCTGTGGATAATATGCCAGCCATCCCAAATGTTGAAACCCTGTTAACCAACTTAAACCAAACCGTGGATCAGCTGAAACAAAATGCATTGATTACAGCAATTGAAAACTCACTTGAATCTTTACGCAGTGCCCTAAACACAGCACAACCACAGACTTTATTGACGAATCTGACGACAGCTTATCGAAATGTTGATCGATCAGCTATTGAAAGTTTAGCTGACAGCCCACAAAAAACGGCTTTGCTAAATCTGCTGGATCGTTTTAATCCCATGCAAGCACCTTTTAATCGTGTTTTTAATCAATTGCAAACAACCAACAGCTGTTTGCAGACACAATTAGCTGAATTGAGCAGCAGTTTTGAGCATTGGGATCAACGTTTTTTTACCCAAGACAATCCATTTTCCAAACTCCAGGTTTCTGAGTTAAACATGCAGTCGGTAAAAGATTTATTAAAAGAAGGCATTGAACAACATGCCATACAACCCATCAGTCAATTTCTCTCATCAATTATCGGCATGTTCAGTGTGTTTGATGGTCCCATTGATGAGCTGGTTTCTTTTGTTAATGATATTGAAGAAATGTTAACTGAACTCACCGAAGGGCCGGATTCGTTAGGGGAAATACGAGATACACTGTCTGCATTGGTGGATCGATTTAAAAACATCAATTTACAATTTCTCACCGATGAACTCAATGAAGTGTTTGATGCCGTCAAACAAAAACTGGAAGATGTCAGTCCTACTGCTTTACGTCAGGAACTGGAAACTGCCATAGATGAAACCCTGGACGCTATTAATATCGATTTATTATTGCCCGAAGAAGAGGTCAATCAAATCGATCAGATTTATCAGGATCTCATCGATAAACTAAATGGCATCGACCCCAGTAAATTGGTGATTGATGCTGTTACTCCGGAATATGATGAGAAAATTCAGCCAATATTGAAGTCATTCGATTTAGTAGAACCAATCGATGCACTGATTCAACGAATGGATGATTTAGGCGACGAACTCAATCAGGCGCTTGCCCGCACTGATGACTCCTATAAAAACATGTTACAGGCGGTGCCAGTATGAGTCTCGCGGTGGCATTTATTAACACTCAGAAATTTGATGAACCCATCGGCGAAGTGGGTGACGAGTTACAATTAATCACGGATGTTTTTCGTGTATTTTCTGAAGATTCAGACTTTGGACAAGTTGTCGCCGATAGGTTGATCCCCGTCGTCGTATCAGAGTTACGCAATTTCCTAGTGTCCCGTGAAGAAGCCGCAAAAATGGCCTTTGGTAAAGGGCGCAATCTATTTTCCGGTTTTGAAAATAACATCAAGGCACTGATTGATGGGCTCAATGAGGATATATTTTCCTCAATACCGGCTATTGTGGATATTGTGCTCGCGGTGGTGCGTGGTTTAAAGCTGGAAAACATCAAACAGTTTATTAGCGACTTGTGGGATATTGCAGAAAATGATTTGGGTATAAATGGTGAAACCATTCGCCAGTTGTTCTCTGATATTTTCCAGGCGGTAATTACCGAACTGCAAAAGGATTATGAACAAGGTGACAGAACTAAACAAAGTGTTGCCTTGTATGATTTGAGTTTTTCTGTGGAAAACCTGCGCGCCTTTGTTCTGGAAGAAATGCAAATCCCCACAGTGGGTAAGCAGATTTTATTAAATGCTGTAACTGATCTATGGCAACGTAACGGTATTGAAGATGCCTTGTCCACCATAGAGCAAGTGTTTGCCGCCACGGACGAAGTGGTGGAACCCTTATCACAAATTGCACAGTGTATCAGCGCACAATTACAAACATCGCCCGGCGTCGGTGCGGAAAACGGCACAAGCAGCTCTGACTCAGAGCCGGTATTGGCCTGGTATGCCTCATGGGTGGCAGGGAAGAATGTTTATTACAGCGCAGATTTGGCACAATCAGAAAATATATTTGTTAATCCCCAACTCAAATATTTTACATACAAACATATCCGCCAGGAAGATATGGAAAAAATTGCTTTCCATACTGCCTGGATAGTACCGGTACTTGAAACCATTCCACATTTTGCCTCC
>DRLZ01000428.1 GCA_011322755.1 Crenotrichaceae bacterium | reverse complement strand
GGGACGCTTTACTGTATGTTTCAAAGAGCCCAAACCCACTTTCATTGCAGCAACCCCTGCAACATGAGTACGCGCCAATTTACCTTCGGGAACACTCTGGCTCATCACTTGCCTCCCATGAATTGACGTTTAATAATTTGGGCGGTCTCTTTAGTCCCGGCAAACGAATCACAATGCGTCATTACATGAGTTCGGAATAAAAATGAAATCAGATCAAGAGATTTACCAATCAGGCCCTGGTGCAAAATATTGGCAATGATCTCCATGCTTTTATCCACGAGCTGCGTCGTATTAGAAAATTCCTCTGAATCATCTTTAAGCCAGTAAGCTAATATTCCAGACTGGTAATCCCAGAACAGTCTTGGCAGTAATTCCTGATAAGGTTGCTCAGGAATCTCGCCCGCTTCGATGGCCGCTTCCAGCAGATCTTCCACCATTTGCGTATATAGATGTCGTGTTTGTGCCAGGTGAGTGGTACACGCAGCAGGAGAGTGATAGGTCAGATTGAATACTTCCTGTAAAAACTCTCTCGCAGGCAACCAAACCTGCAATTCCATATCAACCAGTTGCTGTAACTGTTCATGCAGAGAATATTCGTGAAAGCCTTTGATCTCCTTCAGTGATTGCATGACTTGATCTTGCACATGCTCACAATAGCCGTAGAGTAATTTCTCTTTAGAAGGAAAGTAGTTATAGATTGTCGCATCCCCGACTTCCGCACGTCGGGAAATTTCTCGCATAGAGGCTGACTTAAAACCCTTGTCACTAATAACATCAACAGCGGCTTCAAGAATTTTAATGCGAGTTATCGCTTTATTTTGCTCACTGACTTTCACTTCACAGCCCCTTTAAAAATCACTACTACAAATAATTTAACACAAAAGAGCCTTTAATGTATAGCGATTACTCATTAAAACGATTTAAATGGCGGCCATGCCAATCCATCTCTTCCATTATGTTACTCTTTTGCATAATCTGTTTCGTTATCACATCAACATCACCTCCAATATTTTCTCTTACACATTGACAGAAACTTTGGAGTATCAAAAAAGGTCGCAGTATGAAAAAAACCATCATCTACATATCTTTCACAATAATTTGTATGGCATTACTCAGCAGCTGCGATGAGCAAAGCAGTAGCGATGATGTTAACTTATCTATAGCACTTCAGGATAAAGGAATCACCTGGCTTTCAAGTGAAACCTATGGATCAGGTGAATGGACTCAAACGACTTTAAAATATGATGATCTGATTTTTGACGGCACAAAAACAACCCACAACAAATACTCAAGAAGTACAACTGGCGACTTTCAACCTGAACCACAAAGTACGAAAAATTTCGTACTCACAAGCAGCGGCTGGTTACAAAGCAACAATCAGCTCATCGTCAGTAAAATTAATGGCGGCGCATCTATAGCTCTGACCGACCCAGCAGAGCCCCTCATTACTTACACACTCCTGGCCTTTGGTCTGCCGGAAGATCTAACCAATAAAAAGATTCACGAACACCTCAAATCCAGCAACAAAGATACTGGCTGGGCTAATGAAATCATTGAAAACACACTGTTCAATATGGGTAGCAACGCCTATCAAGTTTCACTTCAAACCAATACAGATCGTTACACGATGTGGGATTTGAACTGCGAAGAAGAGTTTGGCTGCAACGAAGTATGGTCTTTGCAACAACCTGCCGAAAGTTTAGCCGATATCTCAACCGGGATAGCGATCAATGCAAGTAATCCAGATGAGTTCAAAGGGGCTTTTTTAACATGGAACCAGGACAATAAGCCCATGTTATCTGTTGAACTGGTCACTGATGGCAGTGCTAATTTTTACATTATGGAGTCAAACAGCGGTATCGCCAACCCCTCGACGGCCACCAAGAGCAGCAACAACACCTGGCAAGAGAAGGAAGCATTTGGAAAAACACTCTATTTGATTGAAGTTCCCGAACCACTTGCCACCGATTTTGGTTTTAATGAAGATTCACGTCATATTGTTTTATTCGAACATGACGGTAAAGTACGACGAGGAAAATACGAACTCGCGGGACACACTGAATCATTCCGGGTTTATAACAATTCAGCTAAAAGTGACATCCTTGCCAATCTCAAACAGAGTGACAATAGCGGCGGCGGTAACAATGGCAATTGGCAGAACTAAAATCTACACAACAGACTCTTTTCCCCAGTTTGACAAACCCAAGCAACAAGATATACATTAAATTAATGTGTATCTTTAAATTATAGGATTTAATCATGCAAGTATCTAAATGGGGAAACAGCTTGGCTATTCGGCTTCCCGTATCAGTCGTCGAAGCATTGGAGCTGCACGAAGGTGATGATATTGAAGTGCTGATTCCTGATAAACGTGTTTTCCATATAAGAAAAAAACCTGACAATGCGGATTTTCTTGCAAGGTTACGTCAATTCAGAGGGAAGCTACCTGCCGATTTCAAATTTGATCGAGACGATGCAAATGCCCGCACCTAAAGCATTTATCGATACCAATGTTCTGCTCTACCTTCTATCCGCTGATATGAATAAAGCCAATCGGGCCGAGGAAATTGTGCAAATGGGTGGTTTGATCAGTGTACAGGTGTTAAACGAGATGACCAATGTAGCGCGCAGAAAACTTACCATGTCATGGATAGAAATCAACGAAGTATTAGAAGTGATTCGTTCAGTATGTCTAATTGAACCATTGACCATCGAAACCCACAACAAAGGTAGATTTATCGCTGAGCGCTATGGGCTGGGCGTGTACGACTCAATGATCATAGCCGCAGCCCTTCTTGCAGGGTGCAAAACTTTGTACTCTGAAGATATGCAAAACGGACAGCTATTCAACGATCAATTGCGCATCATCAATCCGTTCATCTCATCCACGTAACGCAGCCAGCACCGGCTGCGTTTCCGGCCTCACGTCCCGCCACAAATAGAATGACTCGGCGGCTTGCTCTACCAGCATTCCTAAACCATCAACCGCACATTGGGCCCCCTGCTCACGCGCCCATACTACAAAAGCCGTATCCTCTTTTTTGCCATACATCATGTCATAACAAAAGCTCTTCTGTGTCACCACCCCGCCTGGTAGTGGTGGCACTTCCCCCTGAAGACTTGCCGCCGTCCCGTTAATCACAAGATCAAACGATTCTCCTTCAAGATCAGAGAAATCACAGCCGACAATTTCACCTAAATCACCAAATGTATCTGCTAATTCAGTGGCTCGTTTTTTTGTACGATTAGCGATCACTAATTGTGCTGGATTTTCTGCCAAAACAGGAGCCAATACACCCCGCACCGCTCCTCCCGCACCTAGAATCAACACTCGTTTTTGATAGATTGTTCCTGCATGGTTGTGCAGTATGTCCCGCACTAACCCGACACCATCAGTATTATCAGACAGACTGCTACCATCATCATTAAATAAAATTGTATTGACAGCCCCGGCTCTTTCCGCACGTTCACTGCGATGATCAGACCACGCCCATGCATATTGTTTAAAGGGAACCGTGACATTCAGCCCTTTTCCACCTCTCTTGCGAAACGCTTCAACCACCTCTGAAAACTGATCAACATCAGCAAGCAATTTTTCATAAACAAGATTTTGCTCAGTCTCTAATGCAAAAGCAGTATGAATTTGTGGTGACATACTATGAGCAATCGGATTGCCTATCACCGCGTATAGATCGGGTTGCATTATTGTAAATTCCTGTTCTTTTGAAGCTGCTGTTGTAAAAGATCTTTATATTTTTCTGCTGAAATTTTTGGTTTTGAAAAAAGAGGAACTTTAATATCAAATACATTATGAAAATGCTGTTGCTGCCCCTTTGCATCAATCAACACAACATTATAAGCTCCTTCCGGCATGTTATCTGGAATAGTGGCTTTGAATATATGGCCATTTTCCAAAGAAACATCAAGTTCAGGCAGTGGTTTCATTGCTGTAATCTTTTTTCCACCCGAAAAATAGAGCACACCTTGATGCCCTGTGATATCAGAAACAGGATTATTTAAAGTATATTTTGTATCCAGAGTCAGTGACTCTTCTTTGTTGCTGTAACTAAAAACCAGTAACTCTTGTGTCGCAAGCGTCACATACAACCTGTTTTTTTGTAGCAACATATCCACCACAGGCCGAGCAATATCATACTCTGCAATCAATGCCTCACTTTCCAGGTCAAACATAGAAATTTTTCCAGCCATATCCGAAGCAAACAAACTCGAACCATTTGACTCCACTCTGGATATATCGTGGTTAGCCATATAATGCCCAGCCACTTCCAGGGTTTGTTGATCAAGTTTCAGAACTCCTTTTAAAGGTACAGCAATATAAATAGAGGAGTCATCCAGACAAAAATCGTTAAGCCCGGTTCTATATTGAGTCTGGTACTCTGCTCTTTTTGGATCCAGGACGGTCAATCCAAAATCATAATTGGCCGTATAAATTTTACCTTGGCTATTTTTGATAGAGTCAATTTTATTGGATAGTTTAATGGTATCTAATAATTGGATATCAAACGGATCACTCAAATCAACGGCCGTTATTTCCGTACTGTCATTCGCAACGTAAGCGACTCTCTCTATCAACGTCAGTGCCGATGCCTGATTGATAGAGTCAAGCGTTGTCATCCATGTTGGGTGGAGTGGGTTTTTGATATCAAAAACCTGCAAACTCCCTTCACCACTGACAGCAATCAAATATTGATCAAGTGTTACTGTTTGTTGAATGATACCGCGTTGATTATATTCCTCGACCAACGTGGGCACTTCACGATGACTCACATCAAGCACTACCAGACCACCCCACCAATCCAGCACATAAGCATAATTGTTTTTAACTTTTACACCCCATGATGCGCCCCTTGTATCATAGCTGCCCGTGATTCTGGGTTGTTTAACATCGGATACATCAATAATATGCACACCCGCACGCCAATCCGCCAGATAGAGATTATCACCTTCTAACGCCAACCCCCGCGCATTACCCGGGGTCACCAGATGAGATAAAACTTCAGGTTGTGCCGGATTACTAATATCTAACAGATACAATCCATCATCAAAAAAAGCAACGTATGCAATATCACACCGAATCAGAATATCTTCCGCATTTTTACCTGGACTAAAAGATGCGATCTGTTTGATTTCATCAATATTCGATGCATCAAATATCAACAAACCTGATGTTGTATCCGATACATAAACGATCTCATCTTTCACAGCAAGTGACCATGCCTTGCCGGGAGTATCATATTCGGCAATCACTTTTGGGGCTTTTACATCACTAATATCTATAATATGAAATCCACCACGATGGCTGGCAAGAAAAAGGCGATCACCGGCCAATACGGGCGTATAAGCCAGGCCACTCGTAATCAGCTCTGAAACATGCATAGGGTTACGCGGGTTAGATATATCAATAATTTGCAAACCATAGTCATCATCCGCCACATAAGCGTAATCACCTTTTACAACGATACCTTTGGGAGAGCCAGGCGTATGGAAGCTGGATAATAACTGGGGATGATCAGGCTGACTGATATCGTATAGGTGAATCCCTGAAAACCAGTCCGCCACATACATCATATTGTCACGAATCACCGCACGGCGCTGCCCACCAAAATTCACCCCTTGGCCAAAATCCATATTTTCATTTGAAATTTGTGGCGGCGTAGAAGAGAAGTCGACAAACTGTAACAAACCTGAACCCAGAATCACGCTTAATTCATCATCCAACAGAGCAGCCCGAAGCCATTTTTGACTGGAACCAGAATAGATATTTTCTACCGTGGGTCGTGCCGGATTTTTTACATCAATCAAATATTGAGTTCCCTGATTTGTGACTGCCAATAACTTTTTATTGTTATAACTCAGCCGCTGAATATCTACTAAATTACCATGACTGCCCAACCAGACCCACTGCTCTGGATTCGTCACATCCAGCAACAATAATTCACCATTTTGCAGTGCCAGATAAGCTCTGTTCTGATAGACAACAATATCCGACACAGACGATGACGCTTGATAAGCAGTGCGATATTTCAATTGCCCAACACGATTAATAGCAAAGGAAATAACATTCTGATTGCTCACTGCGTAAAGAGTGTTATGACTCACAAACAGTCGGTTAAATTTTTCCTCTAAATCCAGATAAAAATCTGTCACGATATTTGAAGGGTCCGTCGTATTTAAAACAATGATTTCGCCTGACTCTAACAACAGATAGCAAAAGGAGTCTGTTGAAAAAACAGATTTTACTGCGGCTTTGGCTTGATACTCACCTACGAGTTCAGGCTCACGTGGATCGGTTAATAAATAGACATACAGCTGATGAGCGTCATCGACTGCAAATAATTTATTATCGCTAACGGATAGCTGCATCAACTTTCTATCAGAAATTAG
>DRLZ01000427.1 GCA_011322755.1 Crenotrichaceae bacterium | reverse complement strand
TCCGCCCGCGCATCGATGGCCAGGTCGGTGTTGTGTTCGACGGCAGCCATCACCTCCCGAAAAGCAAGACAGTGCGAGGTGCTGATTTCGAGCATCACTCGCTTATTTTGCAGCAGGGTGTTGATCCATAAATGCTGCAACTCTCAGTCAAATGGAAATATCCTTTTTTGTTTTCCTAGTTGTCCAACTTTATCAGTGCTTACTCCCTTCTTTAAAATGGATGATATCACCGTTGAGCCTGTCTACAAACCGGACATCGAAAACGATTATGTTTTGCTTGCTGTTCTTTACTTTCAGCGTACAGGTTCCTTCGAAAACGTAGTCTGTTTCTTTTAGGTAAGTATGAGAGGTCGTTATTAACCTGTTATCAATTTCTAAATCCAATGAAAAGGAGCTTATCTTTTGCATTACTATTTCTCCTTTTCGATGAGTTTAAACGCAGAAAAATAACCTTTATGGCCATCATGTAAGTCATAAGTCCTTGCATAGATATGGCCATCAAGTGTGAGAGTTGCTGTCCAGGCACCATAGCCCCTTTTTTCGCCTATGTCGCCATAAAAATATCCAGTCTGTTTGTCATAGAATAAAATACCACTACTGACAAACATGACATAATCTTTATAGAACTGTGGAGAGTCATTTTTTAGCGAACCATCGTCCTGATGGGACCACAAAAGGGCTCCGGTTTCCGCATCCAGCGCATAGCTGGTACGGTTCAGGCTGCCGGTATAAACAATGCCATCAGAAAGTGCTGGTGTCGTTTCCAGCGGTGAATCGCCCAGGAATTTCCACAGCAGACTGCCGTCCTGTTTGTTAAAGCAATAAAAATAGCGGTTTTCGGACGACACATAAATTTTATCTTCCGACAAAGTCAGACCGGCAACCGAACCGCCAAACTGACCGTTGGATTCTATATCGTGCAGGGTATCCTGAAAAACAATTTGTCCGCTTTCAGCATCGAGACAATATAGAAAACCATCTGAACGAAAAGCGGCTGTCAGGAAATATAACCTGTTATCTTCCCGGACGGGATTATAAGCGGTTCTACCGCCTGTAACCCGAGACCATTTTTCCGCACCGGTTGCTCTGTCAAGTGCTTTCACTTCGTTTAATCCGGCATAATAAACCGTGTTTTCATCGACACACGGACTTGCGGCCCAGGCTATCTCTGACTTGAACCAGACAGGTTGTAGTGTGTGACGGTCTAATAAATAGAGAAATGCAGTATTCAACCCTCGATGCGCACTTGTACCAAAACATATTTGATCGCCATCAATTATCAGTTTTCCAAAACCTGGTCCTTTAATCAGGTCAAAAGTTGCCAGTATTTCTCCACTTGTATTGAGCATGGCCAGTTTTTTAGAATCTGCAACATATAGTGTATCACCTACTACTGCAATTTCTGCAAAAATAGCCTCCTCCTGAGGATATTGCCACAACAGCTCTAATGACAAATCTGTATTTTTGGCACTATCGGTGTCAACAGGGTTATGGTTGCATTGGTTACAAAACAGAAAAACGCACACTATGCAAATTATTTTCGATGAATACTTCATGGGTTAATCCTTGTTCTGCCTCAGATGGCAATGGACACAGCATGTTTAACACGGTCTTGTTCAGAATCCTAATCCAGGCTGCCTGTCCAGCCCCGAAAACGCCGGCACCCGGCACAGCCTTGGTGTGATCGCCTGAACGGGCATGTTTCAAAGAAAAGCACGACAGCCAGTATTAGCTGCTTATGCAGACCGGAAAATAACGGGACAGGACAGATTTCATTATTCACACGACCCGCCGGGAAGTGGAAGAGCAAAGCAGGCACGGTGGAACGGGCAGCTACGGGGAAAGCGGGAAAAGAGGTGAATACGTCCCTAACCAGTCGCATTCGGGTCTCCTGTTTTTTCGTGATCCCTGCTCGGCATCAGGGAAGGCTGCCATCTGTGTGGCATAGGTATGAGGTGCCTAACCCTTGCGAAGGCTCACAGCCTTCGCAAGGGTCTGAAGTTTTAGAGTCTGCCTACGTCCTGCGCGGGGATCATGCATTCGGAAAAAAATTCTGAATTGTCAGTGACACCAAATTCATTACAAAAATAGTAATCGATCTCCAGTTGGTCGCCATACCAGGTCGTAACTTTCAGCGCAACCGATATTCCCGAAAGCGGGTTGCCATCCTGGTCCCGGACTTGAAGAAAAGTTAGTTAACGACAAAACGTGAGCTTAAAACTCTCATCGGTGGCGTGCTGTGATACGCTCAACAGCAACGGTAGCGCCGATTTGTAGCACGGGAACGAGGAGGAACCACGACTCATCAGCGTTTAATCGATCCATTATCATCAACCCACCCCCTGCCATTGCAAGCGAAGTGAGAAAAACGAAGCCAAGCTTTCCACGGCGCTTGTTACCATAATGAACCCCCAATGGCAAAACCAGAGCTTCGCCTATACTTGCGCCCAAAAGAAATCTGCCAATGGATCCAAACCCGCAATCGCTGCAATTCTCTGCACTTGCAACGCCAAGCATGCCACCACCGAAGAAGCCTACAGCCCCCCCTAAAATACCTCCCCAAATGGGCTTTAATATGGAAACTTGTTCCTGCTGGCCGCTTTCCATCAAATGCTGGCGAAATGGTAATTTAGACCGTTCGAGTTGTAATACGGCAGATACTGTTTTTTGTACACGGACTGGATGTTTGCCTCCGATCATTCCATTTAATTGAAATCGAGGTTGAATATTTTCAAAATCAATAGTCATGTTTTCTTGAGCGATTGATTGTGACATATCCATCACGCTGAAAACAAACACCAGAAAGTAAACAGAAATCCTCAATCCAAGAAAAGAATCCTTGTCCATTACGATGACTCCTCAATTTTTGACGGTATTGAATCTGAACTATCAACTGTACTGCCTCAGCGGGAAATGGAAACGGCATTTTTTACACGATCTTGTTCAGAATCCAATTCCAGGAGGCCTGTCATGTCCCGCAAACGCTAAGCCCGGAACAAAAAATTAACATTTTGCGCCAATTATTAGAGACCAGATGCCGATGTCTGAGCGGTGTGACCCCATTGTGTCACACCGCTGATCATACGAATGCTCATGCAGC
>DRLZ01000426.1 GCA_011322755.1 Crenotrichaceae bacterium | reverse complement strand
CACCCGGTGCCGTCAACTTGACCGTTTCAGTCATCGCGGCGGGCCAACCACCGGCTGGCTTAACATAAACATAGACCCCTCCGGAATCAGTTCCACCGGAATGATCATTTAAAGGCGCACCCAGAACAATCGTATTTCCGCTGATTGATGCGCCCATACCCAATGAATCACCTGGCTCACCATTGGCAGGGCCAGAACCATCCGAAGCCGTTAGCTTTGAGACTTGCTGCCAGCCTGAAGCAGTGCGCTCATAAACATAAGCAGCTCCCAGGCCATCATAATCTGCAAAAGCGGAAACAACAGCTGTATCACCATCAGAAGATACTACCCAGCCATGTGCAGAACCACTGAAGGCATCATCAGCAATAAGCTTACTTTGCGAAGAGACAGGAATTGCACCAATGGCGGCTCCCGATGAAAGAATAAACAGACTTGAAAATAAACGTGAATAATAGAAATGCTTGCGCGATTTCATAATGAGGCCCCTCTATTAACAGCAATGAGAGACAGCCTTGTCAGAAAGTTAATCCGTCAATAAAAATCGATACAGCACCACAATTCTCGATATTTATTTTTATTATTTTGCTTCAACGCAACCAATTACACAACAAACCTATTCGTTAGCACCTGAAATTACGATCAAGCAGAAATAATAACGACCATAATGAGTTTTTCTTTAATAACTTGTCAATTACTTTTTAATTACACATCAAATGAACTCTAAAGTTTTTTATTGCATAACCGATAAACAGATAAATAACTATAAATTCGGGTTCGTTTCGTTATATATGCAAGAACCACCTCAAGAGCAACATTAATATTCCAAGACAATAATTATTCTAAACTAAATATACAGACAGGTTGTTTTTATGAAGTTTTCAGCTCAGAGCAAAGCACAATTGCGTGCATTTGCTGTGAGTGAAAAAAAGGAACTTATCACTCAATCATTCAAAGCCTTGCCATTACTGTTTTTATTAGGGTCAGACGGCGCCTGGTCTGCCACCAATATGACTTTAAATTTTAACGCTGGCCCCGGTAATAACAGCTTTTACCCTGGCGCATGCAATATGAGCGGTGCCCCGGTTGCTGATAATGCCTGCGGAATCTCCCCCACCGAGTTTGAAGATGAGCCAGATCCCGATAAAACCCCCTTTTTCCAAGGCACCTATACTGATCCCGATACTCAAATAAGTTATTGGCACATTATTGTCGGTGATCCTGCCACGGGGTTTGCTATGGAGAGTTACACCCCCGTGATCAATAGCTATGAATCAACAAGTGGTGGCAAACCCTCCAAAATATTCCAGCGCGGAACTGAATCGCTAGAGACTCGAAGCGGCAACGGCTGGGATCCATTAGGGCTGGATCCATCCAGAAATTTTGATTACACCGGCAATGCGACAGGCGATCCGACAAAAACAATTATGCGACAAGTGATGGGGGGATCATGGAATTCAACCACAAACACCTGGAGCTGTCAGGACAGTGATGAATATTGCTCAGAGTTCCTGAAAAGCAACTTTCTTTTCAAGCCAATCATTACACAACAGATCAATGAACCCGACTTTGTTCATAAATTTTCTTTGGATATGAGCGCTATCAAATATGATGATGATTCAACCGCAGGCGATCTAATCAATACCGTTGTCATTATTGATGATGACATGCCTGAATTTGACCCCAAAGCGGGTGACTTTAAAATGGATAACGATCGCATTGAAATCAGCATGCCTGATTCAGAAGCATCAATACTCAACCCTAACATTACAGGTGGTCGTTATACTTACAGCCAATGTAACGACCCGAAACTCTCAAAAGGCATTGAACACTGCTGGCAAGATAATGACATTAATAATTGGGATTACCAAGTAGGAACATACAATTACATAGAAGGAGATGCAGACGTTCTTAATTATGACTGGGATGTTTATTTTATTCCATCACAAAACGGGGGTATTTCAGGTAACGAAAGTAAGTGCATAAATAGTTTAGCTGGCAGTTGCTGAACTTTCAGATTCTAATTAAACAGCCGATAGATAATATATAAGCAAACCTGGCAAGGTCATCGCTGGGGAAATGTGCCCTGAAACATCATTAATACTGGCGGACTGTTTTATGAAACTTTTAACTCAGAGTGAAGGACTGCAGTTTGTGCTTGCCTTGAGTAGAATAGAGAATATTGTCGCTCGATTATTTAAAATCTTACCCTTACTCTTTCTGTTTGGCTCAGCACACGCATCCACAGGAATGACTCTAAACTTTAATGTCGGACCACATAACAATAGCTTTGCCCCAGGAGCCTGCGATATGAGCAATGCTCCAGGCTCTGCCATCGGCTCCAGCATGTGTAGCATAGGCTCCATGACAACTGTACCGGATCTTGACAATACCCGCTTCTTTCATGGTACATATACTGATCCTGATACATCAGCATCATACTGGCATACAATTGTTGGTGATCCAAGCACCGGGTTTGCTATGGAGAGTTATATCCCCAGAGTAAACGCCTACGAATCAACAAGCGGTGGCAAACCTTCAAGAATAATGGGTTGGAGTACATCACTGGAAGTTTTTAGTGGTAATGGCTGGGATCCTCTTGGAATTGACCCTTCTCGAGGTTTTGATTACACAGGCAATGCGACTGCTGATCCCACAAAAGTTATCATGCGACAAGTCATGGGCGGCACCTGGGACTCTGTTACAGGCGACTGGAGCTGCAATGCTACAGATGGATATTGCTCGGAATTCCTAAAAGATCAATTTCTTTTCAAGCCAAAAATTACTCAAAAAATTAATGAATCCGACATGGTTCAAAACTTTGTTATGGATATGAGTACAATCTCCTATAGTGATGATACAACGGCGGGTAGCATCATCAATACACTTACCATTACCGACCCTGACATGCCTGATTTTGCCCCCACCGCAGGCGATTTTCAGATGATTGATGGATTGATCACAATCAGTCGCCCTGATTCAGGATCATCCAGCATCAACACCAACGTTACCGGTGGACGCTACACCTATACACAGTGCAGTAATCTACAAAACTCTTCTGGTGTAGAGCACTGCTGGCAAACAACCGGCTGGGATAGCACTGCCCAGGATTTTATTAACTGGGATTATGAGGAAGGCACTTACAGTTACGTTGATGGTGGTGCTGCCGATGTCATGAACTATGAATGGGATGTATACTGGGATCCTTCACAAAACGGGGGAATTGCAGGCAATGAAAG
Source organism: Crenotrichaceae bacterium (assembly GCA_011322755.1). Lineage (GTDB taxonomy): Bacteria > Pseudomonadota > Gammaproteobacteria > Methylococcales > DRLZ01 > DRLZ01. The sequence continues at coordinate 6,688 of DRLZ01000426.1, read as the reverse complement.
TAAGTGTTTGAATGGTTTAGGTGCAAATAGTTGTTGATCTTTCAGCTGTTAGCTTTTCACTGAACTGTCGATAAATAAACGAGTTCAACAGAACCATCACTGTAGATTATGTCCTGAGAGATTATTTAGACAGGCGGGCTGTTTTATGAAACCTTTAACTCAAAGCAAGGAACTGATGTTTGTACCTGCCTTGAATAAAAAAAAGAGCGCTGTCACTCAATTACTGTTCAAAACCTTACCATTGCTTCTTCTGTTAAGCTCAGAGTACGCGCCGGGTGAAATGACCTTAAACTTCAATCTAGGATCAAACAATAGTTATTTTTACCCTGGGGCATGCAATATGAGTAACGTACCTACCTATCTTCTGGGTGACTGCGGTATATCCCCCATTGCTTATACTGCTGAATCAGACCCTGATACCACACCATTTTTTCAAGGCACATACACTGATCCCGTTACCTTTGAAAGATATTGGCATATGATTGTCGGTGACCCAAGCACAGGATTTGCGATGGAAAGCTATATCCCGCGCATTTTTTCTTATGAATCTACAAGTGGTGGCAGGCCCTCCAGAATAATGAGTTGGGGTTCAGTCACATTAGAAGACCAAAGTGGAAACGGCTGGGATCCGCTTGGTATTAACCCTTCTCGAGATTTTGACTACACTGGTAATGGTACCGCTGACCCAACTAAAGTCATTATGCGGCAAATAATGGGAGGCACCTGGAACTCAACAACACAAACCTGGAGTTGTGACAATTCAGATCAATATTGCTCAGAGTTCCTAAAAGATCAATTTCTTTTCAAGCCAAAAATTACTCAGAAAATTAATGAGTCCGACATGGTTCAAAACTTTGTTCTGGATATGAGCTCAATCACCTATAGTGATGATACAACCACTGGAAGCATCATCAACACACTAACCATCACCGACCCTGACATGCCTGACTTTGACCCCACAGCGGGGGACTTTCAGATGATTGACAGTACAATCACAATCAGCCACCCCGCATCAGGATCATCTAATTTCAACCCTAACATCACAGGTGGACGCTACACCTATACTCAATGCAGTAATTCACAAACAACAGTAGAGGGTATTGAACACTGCTGGCAAGATCGTGATATCAATACATGGGACTACCAGGAAGGCTCATACAGCTATGTCAATGGTGGGGCTGCCGATATAATGAGCTATGAATGGGATGTATACTGGGATCCTTCACAAAACTCCAATATCGCAGGCATAGAAAGCAAGTGTGCGAACGGTTTAATCTCTGGCTGCTGACACCGCCAGAAACATATTCAAAATTTATCACTACTATTAACAGTCCGATAATAGTTTAGCCAATAGATCCAATAAATGCTCCACATGCGCTTTCGTGTGCACTGCACATAAAGTTACACGCAAGCGAGCGGTTCCCTTAGGCACTGTCGGGGGGCGAATGGCACTGACTAAAATGCCTTGTTTTAATAGCGCTTCACTCAACGCAACAGCACGCTCGGTATCTCCCACAATCAACGGCTGTATTGCTGTTTGAGAATCAGATAGTGGCAACCCTGCATCGAATGCTCTTTGACGGAAATGGGTAATCAGCATATTCAAATGATCCCGTCGCCAATCATCATTTTTTAATCGCTCCAGACTGATTAGCGTTGCGTATGCGACCGCAGGTGGTATTGCTGTTGTATAGATATAGCTGCGAGCTTGCTGGATCAGTGTTTCAATGAGTGCTTCACTGCCTGCGACAAAAGCACCAAAAGTCCCGAATGATTTACCTAATGTACCGACCAGAATCGGAACATCATTACTGTTCAGCTTAAAGTGGTCCACCACTCCGCGCCCTTGCTGACCGAGCACACCAAAACCGTGGGCATCATCCACCATTAGAACAGCATCATGCATTTTGGCAAGCGCGGCCATTTCAGACAAAGGCGCCACATCGCCATCCATACTGAACACGCCATCACTCACCACGAGTGCTGATCCATGACATTTAACCAAACGCTGCGTCAGTGCATCACAATCGTTATGAGCGTAACGCTTCAACTGTACTCCAGTCAATCGGGCGCCATCTAATAATGAAGCATGATTGAGACGATCCTGCAATACTGTGTCATGGCGCTGACAAAGTGCTGAAATTACTCCGATATTCGCCATATACCCCGATGAAAACAGCAAGGCTCGCTCACGCCCTGTCCATTTTGCCAATGCATTTTCCAGTTCATGATGCGCACAGCTGTGCCCCGTAACCAGGTGAGATGCCCCACTTCCCACGCCATAAGCCGATGCCCCCTCTTGCAATGCAGCAATGACATCAGGGTGACTGGCCAATCCTAAATAATCATTACTGCAAAATGAGAGCACCGACTGACCATCAACAACTACTTCCGCTCCTTGAGGTGAAGATACAATTCGTCGATGGCGATAGAGATTTTGTGATTTTTTCAGCGATAGTGATTTGTGTAATGAGTCGATGAGTGACACCGCCTGACCCACTTATATTACGCTGCATTCGAACAGACAGACTTTCGACGTTTTTGTGTATCCCCACGAACCACAACACCAAGATCTTTCAGCATTTGCAAATCATCTTCGACCTGTCGCCCATTCGTGGTCAGATAGTCACCAATCATCACAGCCGAAGCACCTGCCATGAATACCATTGACTGTAAATCACGTAGAAAAGGGCGACCGCCCGCAATACGAATTTCTGCCTGAGGCAACATAAAACGATACACCGCAATTGTTTTCAGGATCTCCATCGGTGCCATCGGAGTGATATTTTCCAGTGGCGTTCCTTTTTGTGGAACAAGAAAATTCAATGGCACTGAATCAATCTCCAGATCACGCAGTGTTTCAGCCAGTTCGACACGTTGATCCAAACTTTCACCCATCCCTAAAATACCACCTGAGCAGACTTTCAGACCTGCGTCGCGTGCATGCTTAAGCGTATCAATATTCTCCTGAAAAGAGTGTGTGGTGCAGATATTAGAAAAAAAGCTTTCGGCCGTTTCCAAATTATGATGGTAATTTTCCAGCCCCATATTTTTGAGGTCAATCGCGGTCTCTTTGTCCAGCACACCCACGCTCGCACAGCGACCAATGTCTGAACTACCTTTTAGCGCATTTAGATATTCACGCATTTGCTCACGCTCTTTATCAGAACGAACACCCCATCCTTTAGAGACAATACCTAAATCAGTCGTCCCCCAGCTGCGTGCTTTTCTGGCTTGAGTCGCCACATTTTCGACGGGAATATAGTTATATGTGGGTGCTTGACCATCATGGTGCGCACTTTGAGAGCAGAAGGTACAATCTTCCGAGCAGTTTCCTGAACGAATATTTGAAATTGCACATGCTTCAATATCATTACCCCGGAATGTACGACGCAAACGATCCGCTCCCGCCATGAGTGATGACAGATACTGGTCAGCCAGACGAATCATCCAGCGCCCCTCTTCAACTGACATTTCCCCCCCGCCTAATAAACGCTCGGTCAGTTCATTAATGCGTTGGTAAGTTTGGTCTGCCATGCTGCGCTCCGACTTGAATTTCTGCTATCGTAAAGCGGCCAACTATGCAAGGAATGCAAAACGCTGTCAACCAAGGAGAATAACTATGGTTTACAACTGGCTAAAAAAACTACAAAACAATCTTTTTCCACCCCGCTGTCTACTGTGCAATGCTGATTCAAAAACAGAATTCGACCTCTGTCTTGGCTGCTGTGATGACCTCCCCTTTCAGCTTCACACCTGTCCGCGTTGCGCATTACCCCTGCAAATGAATCAACTTTGCGGAACATGCCAGAAAAAGCCTCCGGCATACACTCATTGCATAGCACCCTTTAATTACGCACCACCACTGGACTATATGATCCAGCAAGTGAAGTATTCAAAGAAACTTGCTTATGCACGTTTATTAGGCGAACTGATGTCACACCAGTTTAATCAACCCAAAATCACCAAACCTGACATCATCATTCCCGTTCCCTTGCACCCCAAACGAATTCGTGAGCGTGGCTTTAATCAATCTCTCGAATTAGTGAGACCAATCGCCAAGTCACTCAACATTCCCATTGACTACCACTCATGCCAACGTATCCGGCACACGCCTAAACAAGCTGACCTTACCGCCACACAGCGCCATGAAAATTTGAAAAATGCGTTCCAGATCAGCAAAGAAATCGACGCATCACATGTTGCGCTATTTGATGATGTGATGACGACTGGCACGACGGTTGAACTGTTGGCCAAGGAGTTGATCACTAGTGGAGTTGAACGTGTGGATGTCTGGGTCTGCGCGCGGGCGGGCTGATGAGGATCAAAAGACAAAGAGAGCCTGCCTGTAAATTATTTGTGTGTCGAAACATACTCCAACAAAACTTTGTCTACTCTTGTTTGCCAGCCTTTTCCTGTCGCTCTGAAATAATCAGTAACTTCTGTCGACAAACGAATAGTAATCCGATCTTTTTTAACATCAGCCATTGGCCGACCCACAGGACGCAGCTTGGAAAACTCTTCATTTGATAGCTCGTATGTATCTGGGTCATATGCAATACCTGTATTAATATCAATCTCTTCTTCATCGGTTGGTAACTCGAAAGAGCGACCTGATTTAGATTTGACGGGCATAGTTTTTAACCTCTCTTTTATTTGCTTTACGCAAACTAATAATACGGCGCACATCGCCACGATTTGTATAGACCACACAAAATATTCGGGAGCCTATCGGAGCATAACCAATCATGCGAGTTTCATCATACTCGTATCGTAGGTCTTGAACAGCCAAAAGCAGCTCCCATTCAAGATTTTCAGCATCAGCCAAAGAAATTCCATGCTTTTCTATATTGGCAATATTTTTGTTCGGGTCAAAATTAATCTCCATTAACTTAATGTACATACAACAATTATTTTAATCAAGTTCCTGACCATAATTACTTTACCCCTTGATGCTTTAGGAATAACGGCTAAACAAATCCAATGACCTCTTGGTTCACCCCATTTTTAATCCACTAATAAGCAGGTATACTGCAACGCAGTTTTAATCGTCACTTTATAATATTGAGAGGTAACTTATGGACATCATGGATAAAATCAAACAATTGGTCAAAAGTAATGCCGTCATTATCTTTATGAAAGGCACACCACAATTTCCACAATGTGGTTTTTCCAGCCGTTCTTCTGAAGCTCTAAAAGCATGTGGAGAAGAGTTTGCGTATATCAATATTTTTGAAGAGCCTGAAATCTACAAAAACCTGCCGAAATTTTCTGACTGGCCAACATTTCCACAAATTTATATTGATGGTGAATTGATCGGCGGCTGCGACATCACCATGGAACTTTATCAACGCGGTGATTTACAAAATATGGTTAAAAACGCTATAGCCAAACATGCTGCTAATTAAACGACACTTAAATTTATATACGTCTGCCTGTAATAACTCAGGCAGACTTGCTATAACAATTGATATGTAATGAACTTTTATATCGTTCAAAGTTCATACTGAACACGGCTACTATCACTTTCCAGGAAGAATTATCATGAAAATCCAGTCACTCAAAGTATCAGGATTAGTGCTTACTCTCTTTTTGATTGTTTATTCAATGACGACCAGTGCAGCCCTCCCTTTACTTTTGAACGATAACGGGCGACCTACTCTTGCCCCTATGCTTGAGCAGGTTATGCCAGCGGTTGTAAATATATCCACACAATCCCAAGTAAAAGTTAAACAAAACCCTCTACTCAACGACCCATTTTTTCGTCGCTTTTTTAATATTCCTGAGCTGCCCCAAAAGAAAACCCGACAAAGTTTAGGGTCTGGTGTTATTGTTAATGCAAAAAAAGGCTATATCCTTACCAACAATCACGTCATTGCCAACGCTGATAAAATTACCGTGACACTGCATGACAAGCGCCACTTTGAAGCCAAAGTAATCGGCTTTGACCCTGAATCTGATCTTGCTGTTGTTCAAATTGAGGCCAAAAATCTTTCAGAACTCACAATGGCAAATTCCAGTACACTTCAAGTCGGTGACTTTGTTGTCGCTATCGGCAACCCTTTTGGGCTCGAGCAAACGGTCACTTCCGGCATCATTAGTGCTTTAGGGCGCTCTGGTCTGGGTATTGAAGGTTATGAGAACTTTATTCAAACCGATGCTTCGATCAATCCGGGAAATTCGGGAGGTGCTCTTGTTGACCTCAATGGCCAATTAATTGGTATCAATACAGCCATTATTGGAGCAGGCGGCAGTGTGGGCATTGGCTTTGCCATCCCCAGCGATATGGCTCACGACATCATGACTCAGTTGATTCAATATGGAGAAGTCCACAGGGGACGCCTGGGAGTCACGGCACAAGACCTAACACATGAACTTGCAGAGGCGCTTGGCATTGAGGGCTATAGCGGATCAGTGATTGCCCAAGTTGGTGAAAACTCACCTGCGGATAAAGGCGGATTAAAGGTTGGTGATGTTGTCACTGCTGTTAATGGGAAACCTGTGCACAGAGCAGCACAATTACGTAATGCAATCGGCTTGCTACGTGTAGGCAGCAAAGTCAGCATAGATATTATCCGTAACGGTAAACGCAAATCAATCAGCATCACCATTGAAGAGCCGAAACAGGCAAAAGCTGAATCAAGTGGCTTAGGCAAACAGCTGGCAGGAGCAATATTAGGAAAAATTG
>DRLZ01000425.1 GCA_011322755.1 Crenotrichaceae bacterium | reverse complement strand
GGTTAATATTTCACGGGTACGACGACAGATTTCCCTGCCGTAATCAGTCCATAATCCTTGTCCCCAGTATCGATAACAACTGGTTTGCGAGCTGAGCAGGTGATACAGCGCACTGCGATAGTCAGGGTTATTGGTGTCAACGCCCGGTTTCAGTGCCAGTTCGTTGAATACACTGCTGGTTTTTTCCATTTCACTTAATACATCGTCATAACCTTGCACCCAGGATAGCTCACTGGTCCAGCTGCCGCCTTCCATATGAAATTGGTGATCTTCCTGTTTGAGTTTTTGAATGACTTGTTCCAGCTTTTCTGCGCCATCACCAACCTGGTAATTTTCCCAGATCTGTTTTTGTTTAATGGGTTGCACGATGGGTAAATCGTCGATAGTAATATCGATTGAAAACAAATATTCCAGATATTCTGAGGCATTAACAAGTGGTGTATCACTTCCAGTCGCGATGTTAGCAACTTCCTGAAACTTTGGCGGAAATTCATTCATCATCACGCCTCCATTTTCACCATCTGCAATCTGAGTGACGATTGGCGGGATTGAGTGTCCTGCGAAGTCCTGACGTTGCAGACCCTGAGCCTCATAGTAAGGCTGCATTTGTGCAACCAGTTTCGTATCGCTGCCCTGGGTTTTGATGATAGCAATAATGCTAACGCTGTCACCATTGGAGTTGGTGCAGACCAAACGATGTGGGAGATGTGGTTGTTCTGGTGAATGTCCGCTGTCTGGATGTTCAACTGTATGTTCTTGTATCAGCACCCATTGATAACCACAGTCAACCAGGGTTTTGACATATTCATAAGCGACATCAGGATGATTTGGCAAGGCCATTTCAGAGGGCGAGAAGCCTTTGACACGTTGCAAGGCTTCCAGGCCGAACAAGGCAGCAAAGTGATGCTGCCATGCTTTGACATGCAGACGGAAATCCTGAACCGGTGTTGAAGGTGCAACGGCGTGACCCCAGGGCGCTCCAAGCCATTCAATTTTTGGATAATAGGCCGGATCACAGGTTATTTTCTTTAGTTCTTCGATGACATCTTGGTGCCCCATTTGCCAGAGCCCGTGGAAAAGTGTTCCCGAATACTCGAGCATGACCCGCGGGCTTTTACCTTCTTGCACCAGTTGCGGAATGATTTCAGCCATACGCCGGTAACACCAAAGAAAAACAGGCGCATTATGATTATCGCCAATATCCTGATGTTCCATCATATCCTGCAAATTACCAATTAAAGCAGCAGTATGCAGATCACTGCCGCCTGCGGGTATTAACGGTTGATGCATGTGTAAGGCAATTGCACAGGCACTGCGAATGCTGTTGAAATTAATATCACTATTGTTTAAATAAACAGATTCTGGCCGACTTTTTATGGTTTCTTCAATTAGTTGTTCTGACCCGCAAATATTGGGGATGTCATTGATATAGAGTTCGAGTTGACTCATTGATTGTTTATCCTTCTCAGTGTTTGTGTGTTTGAATGCTCAAGCCGTCTTCAAGTAGTGTGGACGATTTCACTTGTTGATTCGCTATCTGTTTAAAGGTTATGTAATACCTGGATCGCGTCATCCAGGTCTTGGTGACAGCGGTCTACCCAGGCTTCACCCCAATAAAAATGACAACTGGTTTCAGCGCGAAGCAAATGCCACATGGCTTCTTCGATTATGTCATGATGTTGCTGGTCAGCATGATGTATTCCAGCCTGCCAGCGGGCGTCATGAACCCTCCGGCTCACTTCACGGATACGCGCCAATGCGTCTTTTTGAGTCTGTGAACCCGTCCATTGAATGAACTCCTTGCCATGGTGCCAGCCTGTATTCCAGGCGGCAGTATCAATGTGAACTTCGCCGTGTATCCCATGTTGATCAATATAGTCGTGGATGAACGTTGGCTGTATTGCCGCTGAATCAGCTCTTGCTGAATCCAGCAAATCAGTATAGAAACCAGTCCAGAAATTGCTGCCTTCTGTGGCATTGCGAAACCAGCCACCATTATCGCCGTCTGTGCAAGTTGTTATCAATGGGGGGAAGTTGCAGTCTTTACTGCGCTGATAGACTTCGCTGGCAAACCAGCAATAGTCCATACCTGATTCCTGTGCGTCAGATAATTCTCGATCACGCACTATGACGATGATTTCATGGTCAGAATGCCTGGCAATATGGGGTCGATAGCGTAATTCAGCCCATGACATCGGTGTGACAGCTTCAACATTGTTGCTGTCAACCAATACATATTGATATCCCATTTGCTTGATGAGTGGTATCAATTCCATGCTGAAGCCCATTTCAGGAGGCCAGAAGCCTTGAAAATTAGTACGCCAGAACAAGTGTTCAGCAATCCCGCGCCAGCGTAGCAGATGTTCTTTGTGATCGGCTTCTGGAATCAGCGGAAGGACAGGGTGGTAATAACCAGTCCCCAGAATATTGAAAAGACGTTTATTTTGAAGCTGCCAAAGTAATGATCCACAGTCAACAATACCATAAACGCGTTGCTGGAATTCAGGGTTGGCCAAGGTCTCCAGTAAGGTGCCTGAAAGAGATAAATGAACGCGAGCTACATCCTCATAGGGCAGGAGGGTTCGTGGCATTCGGTCCAGCGCAAACAGAATTTGCTCGGTATCCCAGGGTTGGTGTTCAAGCAATGCTTGAAGATTACCTGCTGGCTGGTGAAAATTGAGTACCAGTGCATGGTATGTTGTGTTGATCACTTTGGTGTTAACGGGTTGTTATCTTTGAATTAATGGTGTTTTTAGGTTAATGTTGAAAATAGACCTTATCGAGTTAACAAAGATTTGTTGGAGATTTCAAAAAACCCGCTGCAATGCAAATTCTGCGCAAGGTGGTGTGCGAAATACAGAAAACAGATGTCAGTACAACACAGATCATAGAAATTACAATAGTTGACCTTTATCATCAACGAGTGGAATGTTATGTGACCTCAGGATTTCTGTGATTGCAGTTTGGTTTTTATCGATCAATTGATTCAATTGATTCAGAAATTTTTTATCTTGACGTCGGACCCCCATAGACATGGGAAAATCAAATTTTAGCTTTGCTGTAGACTGCATTGGTATCATTGCAAATTTACCAGGGTTGACGGTGTATACGTATGCCGCTGTTGGCCCCCATAAAATCGCCATGTCAATTTTATCCTTGGCAAATTCCTCGTCTATCATCATTGACGTATTCAGGCTTCCATCACCTGTCATGGTTTGATAGGGAATACCCTGGTCAATTAATCCATGATTGATAACCCAGGTTGTACCAGGACCGCGATCAAACATGGCGATACGAATATTTTCTCGCTGCGATTCGCTGAGCTGCATGATGTCTTCGGCCGTTTTGATGTTATCCCAACCTTTGTTCTTCGGGTAGAGTAAGACATAAGTGGAGCGATAATAGGGTTTGGTTGTTGCGGTCAGTTCGTACCCTGTCGGTACGCCCACGACGACATCACATTTAAATTCCTCAGTCTCGGGATTATAGGATTTTAATGTGTTGCGAATAAAACCGATCCGTTGTGGAAACCAGGTATATTCGATTTTCTGGTCTCGCTGATTTGCAAACAAGCTTGCAATTTCATTTTCAAAACCCTTTCCTGCTTTATTTGAGACAGGCGGATTAACAGGGTCAGCGCATACTTTAAATGCAGATTCCTTGGCCGTTACCAGAAAAGTTGTTGAGAATAACAGTCCTGCTATGAGAGAGTGTAATAATGCTTTTGTCATGGTGTAAGGGTCTTTGTTGTTGAAACAAGTATCGTAATGTATCTGGATGATTACGACAATGGATGATGACGGGTGACAAAGTGATAGAGCATAAAAAAGCCCGGCATTGCCGGGCTTTTATTACATAATCATCGATTGATTATTTTCCAGGTAATGCAAATACTGTGAAAACGCCACCCAGTTTGGTGAAATTCCCAAGTGATTTATATGCACCTACAGCACCCAGACCTTCAGTATCACCTTCAAGCCCAGCAGCCATACCAATACCAGCCCAACCGCCTAAACCAGACAGTACGCCAACGTATTGTTTGCCTTTGTATGCCCATGTATTAACGTTGCCGATAATACCAGAAGCTGTTTTAAACCTGTAAAGCTCTTTACCTGTGGTGGCATCACGAGCTTTCAGGTAGCCTTCCAGAGTGCCATGGAATACAACGTTACCTGCAGTTGAGACAACGCCAGACCAGACAGAGAATGGTTCTTTATAAGACCAGACCATTTTGCCTTTGGTTGCATCCCAGCCAGTGAACTGACCAAGATTGGTTGAACCATCTTTTTTGCCAGTTAACGCATCTCTGCCAGCTGGGAACATGGATAATGTTGCGCCAACATAAGGCTGACCCGCTGTGTACTCGATTTCAAATGGTTCATAGTCCATGCACAAGTGGTTACCTGGAATATAGAACAATTTGGTTTTAGGTGAATACGAGGAAGGACCCTGATTCTTGAAGCCAAGTGCAGCAGGGCAAACATCAGTGGTATTTTCATCTTCACCGTTTGCTTCAGTACTGTACTTTTCAGCAACGACAGGTCGTCCTGTACTCATGTCAACTTTATCAGCCCAGTTAAGCGCCATGTCATAAGGTTTGGCAACCAGTAACTCACCCGTTTCGCGATCAAGTGTATAACCAAAACCATTGCGATCAAAGTGAACCAGCGTTTTACGGGTTTTGCCGCCAATCTCCTGGTCAGCCAGTACCATTTCGTTGATACCGTCATAATCCCACTCATCATGCGGAGTCATTTGATAAACCCACTTTGCAACACCGGTATCAGCATCACGTGCCCAGATCGTCATTGACCATTTGTTATCACCAGGTCGCTGTACAGGATTCCATGTGCTTGGGTTACCACTACCGTAATAGATCAGATTTAATGCAGGATCGTAGCTATACCATCCCCAGGTTGTACCACCACCAATTTTCCATTGGTCGCCTTCCCAGCTCTTGAGACTGGAATCCTTGCCGACAGGTTTGCCCATTACAGTGGTTTTTTTGGGATCAAGTTTAACCTGATCGTCAGTACCGACACTGTATGCTTTCCACGCCAGAGTTCCGTCCTTGGTATTATAGGCGGCAATGAAACCACGTACGCCAAATTCACCACCGGAAATACCGGTTAATACTTTGTCTTTAACAACAAGCGGTGAGTTGGTATTGGTTTGCCCTAGCTTTGGATCACCATTTTTGACTGCCCAGACTTTTTTACCGGTTTTGGCATCGAGAGCAACCAGGGTTGTATCAGATTGTTGCAGGTAGATTTTTCCATCACCATAAGCCAGACCACGGTTGACAGTATCGCAACACATCACAGGTAGAGTTTCTTGTTCGTTCTGCTCGGGTTTATACTCCCAGATGATGCTCTGATCTGCCTGGTTGATTGCGTAGACAATATTTGGAAATGGAGTGTGGATATATACAATGTCGTTTACAACGATCGGTCCACCTTCATGTCCGCGTAATACCCCTGTGGAGAAGGTGGAGACTGGTTGTAAGGTTTTAACATTTTTGCTGTTGATCTGGTCAAGCTTGCTATAGCGTTGTCCATAATAATCACCGCCCCAGGTCGCCCAGTTATCAGGGTTTTTGGTCAGCGCTTCGACTTCGCTATTTGCTGAAGCGAGCCCAGGTAGTGCCAGAGATGATGCGACTGCAGACGCGAGCAGCCAACGAGTTACAGGCTTTTTCATCAAGTTCCTCCTAAACGTTATACTAGTAATACTAAATTCAAGGTAATGCGTTTGATACCATTCGAAATGAAGTGGAGCGTTTTTGTGAGACGAACGACTTTAATTTGATTCTGAATACGCCTCCGCCAGTTGGTTAAAGTGAAGGATTTTGGCTCAAAAGTCAATAGGTAAAGTGAGTTAATCTGCTTGATTACAATTCTCTGTATGTTTTAATCGTTAATGAGATTATGAGTATTTTTCTTGTGTATCTTCAACTCATGTCGACAGGCGTTTATTCTTCAAGTAATCAATGGATGCGTGCGCCTATCGTACCGCCAGCTTTCAGGGTGATGGCGCAAAATTTGAACTCGGGGATTTTACCATAAGGATCCAATGCTTCATTCGTTAGCAGGTTAGCGCTTGCTTCGTTATAGCAAAAAGCCATAAACACTGTGTTTTCAGCAATACCAAGATCTGGCCTGGCATAGGCAGTCACACGACCTCGACGCGACTCTAATGTCACTGTATCACCAGCTTCAATATCGAGTGACGCCATAAGCTTGGGATTCAGGGAGACAACAGGATCTTGTTGGATTGCATCGAGTTTGCTTGCGTGGCGGGTCATACTGCCTGTATGCCAGTGCTCCAGTTCGCGTCCGGTAATTAATATGAATGGATAGTCAAGGTCAGGCAATTCATCGGCTTGTGAGTAGCTTGCAGGGACAAAACGACCACGACCATTGTCTGTCGGAAAACCATGGGTAAAAATGATCGGTGTACCTGCATCACCTTCTTTTTCCAGTGGATATGTCAGTGATTCTTCGGTTTCCAGGCGTTCCCAGGTCATTCCGGCAATACTGTCCATTGCCCGCCTCATTTCGCTGAAAACTTGTTGTGCGCCGTTATAGTTCCAGTTTTCACCCAATCGATTGGCAATTTCCTGGATAATCCATAAATCCTGTCTGGCATCACCGGGTGGATTGACGACTTGTCGTCCCATTTGTACGCGACGATCCGTATTTGTGAACGTTCCGGTCTTTTCGTAAAAGGCAGAGGCAGGAAGAATAACATCTGCAAAACCTGCAGTTTCAGTCAGAAAGATATCCTGTACAACAAGATGTTGTAGTTTAGCAAAGGCTTGTCTTGCATGATTTTGATTTGGATCGGACATCGCCGGATTTTCACCTTCGACATACATGCCTTTGACTTGATGATTGTCTGCAGCATGAACCATTTCGACTGTGGTTAATCCGGGTGCTGGACTCAGTGGTTTGTTCCAGAGTTTTTCAAATCGAGTCTGGTTTTCCTGATTATCGACAGGCAGGTAATCAGGATATACCATCGGGATCAGGCCGACATCTGATGCGCCCTGGACGTTGTTTTGACCGCGTAACGGGTGCAAGCCAGTTCCTGGTCGTCCAATCTGGCCTGTCATCAAGGCAAGCGCAATCAGACAGCGTGCGTTGTCAGTACCGTGGATATGTTGCGAGACACCCATGCCCCATAAGATCATCGAGGCTTTTGAAGACGCATATAAGCGTGCAACTTCACGAATGGTGTCGGCATCAATGCCACAAATTGGAGCGACAGCTTCCGGGCTGTAATCTTTGAGATGTTCGCGTAAAGCATCAAAGTTTTCAGTATGTTGCTGAATATAAGATGTGTTTTCCAGTCCTTCATCCAGAATTGCGCGCATGATACCGTTTAACAAGGCAACATCTGAGTCAGCGCGGAAGGCTAGATAATGTGAAGCATGACGGGCAATCTCAGTGCGTCGAGGATCCAGTACAATCAGTTTGGCGCCTTGCTGTACAGCATTTTTGATAACCGATGCATCAACCGGGTGATTGACTGTCGGATTGGAGCCGATTAAAAAAATGACTTCGGATAACAAGACATCTTCAACTGGGTTGGACACTGCGCCTGAGCCAATTCCTTCCAGCAATGCAACAACTGAAGATGCGTGACATAAGCGCGTACAATGGTCGACATTGTTTGTGCCGAATGCAGTGCGAATCAATTTCTGGAACAGATAAGCCTCTTCATTACTGCCTTTGGCTGAACCCAGACCAGCCAGTGCATCGGCTCCATTTTCATCGATAATTTTACGAAAGCCGTTGGCTGCAAAGTCTAGTGCTTCATCCCAGCTTGCTTCGTGGAACACTTTATCCATGTCATCAGGGTCAAGTAGTTCGGTAGTTTTAGCGACACCATCGCGACGGATTAATGGTTTTGTCAACCGCAAGGGGTTATGGATATAGTCAAAACCATATCGACCTTTTACACAGAGGCGGCCTTTATTGGCAGGACCTTCTTCTCGGCCTTCTGTGTAAAGTATGGTGTTGTCTTGAACATGGTAAGTAATCAAACAGCCGACACCGCAGTAAGGGCAGGTTGAGTCAACTGTTTTGTCAATATTTTGCAGTCCCACTTGATTGGCTGGCATTAACGCCCCGGTCGGACATGCTTGTACACATTCACCACAGGCGACACAGGTGCTGTCACCGAGCCGGTCGTTGAGATCAAAAACCACTTCTGAATGACTGCCTCTGAATGCATAACCCAGGACATCATTGACTTGCTCTTCACGACAGGCACGAACACAACGTGTGCACTGAATGCAAGCATCCAGGTTGACTGAAATGGCAGGGTGCGAATTATCCTCGGGGGTTTGCTGGCGTTGTGCAAAGCGAGGCTTGCCGACATTGAGTTGCTTTGTCCAGTAATCGAGCTCAGAATCCTTGCGGTAGGGGGAATCACCCTG
Source organism: Crenotrichaceae bacterium (assembly GCA_011322755.1). Lineage (GTDB taxonomy): Bacteria > Pseudomonadota > Gammaproteobacteria > Methylococcales > DRLZ01 > DRLZ01. The sequence continues at coordinate 7,705 of DRLZ01000425.1, read as the reverse complement.
ATTTGGCATATCTGACGCGAGTAATTCAAGTACCATGCGTTGTGATTTGAGTACGCGCTCACTATTCGTGGTGACTTTCATCCCTTCTGCAGGTTTGCGCCAGCATGAAGGAGCCAGCACGCGTTCACCCTCGATTTCAACCACACAGGCACGACAATTGCCATCCGCACGCAGGCTCTCGGAATAACACAGGTGTGGTATTTCTACGCCACTGCGTTTCGCCGCCTGGATGATGGTCTCATCATTTTGGGCATGAACAGGGATGCCATTCAATGTAAATTCAATAGTTTCCTTGATGTCTTTTGGCTGCGCTGCCATTGGCTTGGTCTCCGGTGTATTGTCTGTTCCTGGGTTCGCGATGGTTGCTGATAAGGGTTAAGATGACTCGATCTCGTTGCGAAAATATTTGAACACACAACGCAGTGGATTTGGTGCGGCCTGACCGAGTCCGCAAATCGATGCATCACACATCACCGAGCTGAGTTCTTCCAGCAGGTCTTCGTTCCAGATATCTTCTGTCATCAGGTTAACAGCTTTTGCGGTGCCGACGCGGCATGGTGTGCATTGTCCGCATGATTCGTCTTCAAAAAAACGCATCGCATTCAAGGCCAGCTGTTTAGCGCTGTCCTGAGTGGAAAAAATGATGACAGCGGCCGATCCGATAAAACACCCGTATTGATTCAGGGTATCAAAATCAAGCGGGATGTCATTCATGCTGGCAGGCAGCATTCCACCTGATGCGCCACCGGGAAAATAACCATAAAACTCATGACCAGGCAGCATTCCTTCGCAATATTCATCGATCAGTTCTTGAACAGTAATGCCTGCAGGTGCCAGATGTACACCGGGTTTTTGCACTCGGCCGCTAACAGAAAACGAACGTAAACCCTGGCGTTCATGCCGACCGTGAGACGCGAACCAGTCAGCGCCATTATTAACAATATCACGTACCCAATGCAGGGTTTCCATGTTGTGTTCAAGCGTAGGTCGTCCAAATAAACCAACTTCAGCAACAAACGGAGGGCGTTGGCGGGGCAGGCCGCGTTTGCCTTCAATCGACTCGATCATTGATGATTCTTCACCACAGATATAAGCGCCGGCTCCACGTCTTAAATGGATTTGTGGCATTGTTGTGGCAGGCGGGTTAGCTTGCAACGCTGTGATTTCATTCGTCAGAATGTGACGTGCTGCAGCATATTCATCGCGCAGGTAAATATAAATCTCATCGATGCCCACTGCCCATGCGGCAATCAGCGCGCCCTCAATAAAACGATGTGGGTCAGCTTCCAGATAATGCCGATCCTTAAATGTGCCAGGCTCTCCCTCATCGATATTAACAGCCATTAATCGTGAACCTGGATAGGATTTGACAAAACCCCATTTTTTGCCAGCTGGAAAACCAGCGCCACCGAGTCCGCGAAGACCAGAATCATTCATAATCTGAATCACTTTCTCAGCTGTGTGTTTGCCATTGAGACAATCGACATAAAGCTGATAACCGTCAAGCGATCGATATTCTGCTAGATTGATGTAGGCAGGGATGTGAGGTTTTACTGACCGAGTCTGGACTGTCGATGTAACATTCTCAAGCGTTGCATGATCAATCGGGTTTTGACCAACGATTGCAACCGGAGCATGTTGACAGCGTCCCACGCATGGCGCGGGAATAACGCGAACAGTGTCGCCAAGTCTTTGCTGGAGTGAATTCAGCAAGGCTTGAGCTCCCGACAGCTCGCAGCTCATTGACTCACAGACGCGAACAGTGAGAGACGGTGGTGGGGTATCACCTTCTTTAACAACATCAAAGTGATGGTAAAAGGTCGCAACTTCATATACTTCAACAGCAGACAGTTTCATCTCATGGGCAAGCGCAACCATGTGTGCCGCAGAAATAAATCCATATTGATCCTGGATCTTGTGGAGATGCTCGATCAGAAGATCCCTTTGTCGTGGTTGATTTGCGAGTAATGTTTGAATATCAGCTAATGCTTTCAGATCGACAGGGCGACCTTTGGGACTGCCTTTCTTTTTCTTTCGCGCTGATTTGTAATGTACTTCTGACACCTATAATTCTCCAGGCTAAATATGTAGTAGACCAATGTCGGGAGGTTATCTGAGAATAAAACTGAATTTGTTTTGCCATTTTAATCATCTTGCCATTTTTCCACGAAGATGATGTGTTCCTGTTGTCATCGGAGTGGAATCAGTAAGTGCAAAGTTCTGACGAGCTGCTTGCGATTCAAGAGCACACGATTTTGCATTGGAAGCAATGGATAGTGTTATCGATAAATGATGAATTCAGAGCAGTTCTATTATCTGATGACCTCTATTGTTGTTTGACAACGTCCGGTTAACTTTTCCGAATCTGTTTAAGGAAAACTGAATCGGTATAACGATTGAATGACCCAACAGCAATGTCTGCACAGCCGGATCTAATCTACAGCTTTAAAGCTGACAACTGTCGTATTCTGTGAGTGTTTAATTGTTCTCCCTGCATCAGAGTGGCTTTTGTTGTGTTGGTGTGGAGCAGTCGGTTCGCCACTGGCAAGGTAAAACAGTCAATTATACCCTGAAAGTAACAATTGAGAGAATCGGATGCTTGATTATCTGTTAATAAGTGACTTTTTCCCGCACCATGTTGTCTGCTGTGTTGATAAGAAGGTTTTTTTGGGCGGGTGATTTACAGTTTGTGCTTTTGTTATCAGTGACAATTGCCCGCCACCCACCCATCAAGTGAGACGATGCCTGTCATGCTTGACTGCGCATGAATACCTTCATCAACATCTTGCTCTAATGCTTGTGACACGTTTCAAGCACTCTAAGAGCCATTAATGTACAGGTAACTGAACGATGAATCATTGATAAATCTCATTTACACGCTTGTATCGTTATATTAGAACATCACCAAGGTAAGTGGTGAATGCTTGGGCAGATAAGATTAAGAATAAGATGAGTGACAAAGCCAGCATCTTGCTGTTCAGGGATAGTCTGGTGTTCAACCTGCGGCCACTGTGTTGCCGGGCGAATGGCGTCATCTCGATAGCAAGCATGCTGCATATGTTGTTGAATAGCGTATTTATTCTTCCATAACTGACTGATTATATATGGATTATTTAATTTTCGTTTTTTTGTTAAGGGTTGTACTGTATCAGACAGAAAAAATATTTGACGCATGACTTTTGACTTTATTGAAATTGTAGTCATTATAGGTATTTAAATTGCTATTATATATCATGTGGTTAGTGTAGGATGTTACGAAACTGAAATAATTACGCAACGTAACATGCTAGCTTGACCTTATTTAGTTTATCTTTATGTTTAATGAAATTAAATCGAATGCGCAAAAAGATGGTCAGAATAATATGGAATTTATTTCTCTATTCAGTGGCATAAAATCAGTAATTGCAAGCACAGATATAACGACAACCTCTCAGTTGTTCTGCTAGCAGACTTCTTAACTGAGATACTACTTTTATTTTATGACGTTTACTCACAATAGATACACAGCACTGGTTTTCGCGGCCATCGTTATTGGTCTATTGTGGGTTGCTCATTTTTTATCAGCATTTAGTTTGTTGAATGGTTTTGCGTATGATGGATTCATGCGCAGCTTTCCGTCAACGGCATCATCTGAAAAGATGATTGTCATTGAGACAAACCCGGATTATGCGGCACGAGGAGATGATGTCTGGGTAAAGTTGCTGACTGATCTATTAGCCTCAGATGCTGCAGGAATTGCATTTACTTTTTTCCCTCAACAGACAAGCCGCGAGTTTTATCAGCTGGCGTCTACATCGAATAAACTGATATTTGGTGCACACCTGGTTCAACCACTCGATACAGCTTCTGAAAATGAGTTTTTGTTACCAAAAACGGCTCTTTCCACAGAAATTGAATACGGACTGATATCCAGACCGCCAAGCCAGCATGGCGTATTTAGAGAGCAACATGGTGTATTAAAAGCAAATGGCATTGAGTTTCCAGGTTTTGAGAAACGTGTGGCTGAGATTATCTTGCCACAGCCACACCGCTTGCCAGACGCTGATTTTAGAGTAAATTTTATTGGAAATCAGTATCGTATTCCGAAAATTAAAATTGAAAGGATTCTTAATGATGGTTTAATCAATGAGCTGGTTTCAGGTCGTACAGTTCTTGTTGGTTATAACAAGCATCAATCTTCATCTGAGTATTACACACCCGTTTCTACGGACGACCAGAAGACATCAGATGTGATGTTTCACGCGTTCGCTCTGGATACATTATTATCAGACAGACAGATCGAAGACTTGCCAGGCTGGGGCCTGTTATTGCTGTTGGTCGTGGTAACAGTAGCCAGTATTTTCCTTGGTCAGTGGCTGGGATTCGGCCTGTCGATCATGATCTCCCTGATAATATCATTGATTTATGTTCTTATCTGCTGGTCAGCATTAGGGTATTTTTATCTCTGGATACCCATTGTTGAAATACTCCTGGCACAATGGATCAGTTTTTTTCTGGTCTGGGGGTATCGTGTTAACCAGGAGCAGAAAAGCCTTGAACAAATGCTATTTGGTTTTCCCCTAAAATCAAGAGAGAAGGGCAATCCTGTCAGTCTTTATAATTCAGATGAACCTTGGGAATTGTTGATATCCATTATCAACCAGTCCTTGAATTTAAACAGAATTATCTTTTTAGAGCGAATACCTGGCGATCATCGCTTAAAAGAAATCAAAGCAAGCAATTGCAGTATGGACGATATCCTGGAGAAACGCCGGGATTATCAGCGCACACCTTATAGCCGGGCAATTAGCGCGAACCGACCGATTTTGCTGGATTCAAATTATTTAAAAGAGATTGCGACAGAAGAGCAGCAATATATGGCACCGTTAATTTTTGCTGGTGAAGTATTAGGATTCTGGGTATTCACAGTCGAGCCAGACAAGATTAAATCATATAATAAATTTCATGCGCTAACCTATTCATTCATGGTTCAAGTCAGTGAAACCTTGCATTATCGACATGAATGGTTCAAACGTTTTGGTAATGAAAAAAATAAATTGTGGAGTTATTTGCGAGTAACAGGAAATGAACAAATCCAGCAATTGAATCAATCGGCGACGTTGATGGATAAGCGAGTCTATGAGTTGCAGGAGGTCTTTAACAGCATCAATACCAGCTGTGTGCTTTATGATTTATTTGGTCATGCGGTGATGGCCAATCGTGATATGGACGAACTTGCCAGGCAGGCAAATATTCGTTTGTTTAACATCAGTATGTTGGAGTTTATTGTCGATATTACTGAATTTGATGAGGCCAGTGCCCGTGACATGATCCAGCGGGTGATTTTTGACCATGAATCAAAGTCAATACCAGTGTCACACAAGGCAATCAATCGTAGTTTTATGTTGCATATACTGCCTTTGCGTTACGATGATTCAACACAGCAACAACGCATCCCCAATGAAAGTCAGGTATTTCAAATTAGCGGGGTACTCTGTGAGTTAGTTGATGTGACAGATTTAAAACAAATGTATCAGCTCAAAGAGAAAATGTTTGAACGTTTCTATTTTCAGCTCAACGAAGATCTGCAAGCATCGCTGCTAACAATACAATTACCTGATAATGAAACGTTAAAAGATAGTAACGAGCTTGTTGCGTTACGCAATATACGCGGAAAAATCAACCAAATGCTTGAAATGCTGCAGCAATTGAATACGCAGATGAATGTTGACATCGAGCATATGATTACCAATAACTTATTGTGTTTTCCAATTGATGCCAAAATCGCAATACAAAATACAATTGAAAGTTTGCAAGACACAATCAATCAGCGTGAAATCAAAATCAATTATCAATTGCCTGACTTTATGAGCCTGGTCTTTGCTTCTCCAGTGGAACTGGAAGCAGTACTCCACTCAGTTTTACAAACACTGATAGAAGATACCTATGAGGGAAGCGAAATATGGATCAGTGTTGAAGAGAGAGAGCATTTGTTAACCTGCCATTTACAAAATGCAGGGATCGGAATATCGAACGCAAAGCCGGAAAAGCTGACAGGCGATACTAAAATTCTGGATACTGATGTGTTGAACTTTAATTATGCGATTCATTGTGTCAATCGCTGGGGAGGCAGTCTGAATATCTCAAGTGAGACAGGAGAGGGATCCAGGGTCGATCTTGTGTTGAGATGTTTTTTATAACAGTTTGTATGCAAATGGTGAGTATTGTTGCTTCGGCGCTCATCATCAAGCTAAATCATACGAGATATCCAGTGTAGTGAAAACTGACTGGATATCGCTGGATTTTCTGAGCCACTGAATGAAGCAGAGATCTTACTTATGGCTACCGCTTCTCCACATCCTTTGGCAACAACATTATGTCCACAATAGTATAACTTACCATTGGAAAAAACATGTCACCTGTAGTCAATGAATGAGTTTTTTATATGAATTGAAGACAGATGCTAAATTGACCCCAGTGAATGTTGCTGTAGCTGCTATGCTTTAAACCATACTCTAACAACAATAATTCATGGCAGGAAGACGACGTTGATTAATGAAATTTGTGTGTTGCACAGAATAGTTGCCAACATCCGGGAGCTGGAAACGCTCTTGTAGCGGTGTTTTGATTTTGGACATCTTTCCTCTCTCTATTTTCCCGATTGGCAGCCTTTCCAGTTCGGTTATTCCTGTGGTTTGGGTTGGCATGTTTGTGGTTTGTTTTTTCAATCTCAGACTGGGCTGGGTACTATCCGGACTCATTGTTCCTGGCTATGTCGTTCCTTTAATTTTAATAAAACCCTGGTCTGCCGGGGTCATCTTTATTGAAAGTATCATCACTTACTTTCTGGTCTGGCTGTTTTCTGAATACTTCTCACGCAGGGCACCCTGGAGCAATTTTTTTGGTAGAGACCGTTTTTTTGCACTGGTGTTATGCAGTATTTTTATCCGTTTGCTGTTCGATGGCTGGTTGTTGCCAGAACTGGGTGAATGGCTGAATCAACAATTACATATTAATTTCGATTACCGAAATCACCTGCACAGTTTCGGCTTGATCATCGTCGCCCTGATCGCCAATCAATTCTGGAAAACGGGTTTCGTGCGTGGTCTGCCGCCGTTTATCGTTATCATCACAATAACAGTCTTGATTGTGCGATATGGCTTGATGGAATTGACTAATTTTAATCTAAGCAATATTGGCTATCTCTATGAAGACATGGCTTCGTCAATACTGGCTACACCGAAAGCCTACATCATTCTGATTACCACAGCATTTCTGGCCTCACGCATGAATCTCAAGTACGGCTGGGATTTCAACGGCATATTAATTCCTTCATTGTTGGCATTGCAGTGGTATCAGCCAGTGAAGATACTCTCAACGATTGTTGAGGCTGGAGTAATACTGCTTTTGTCAGAATTTTTGTTAAAAACCCCCTTGTTTAAAAAAATGACGATTGAGGGAGCGCGCAAGTTACTTCTGTTTTTTAATGTTAGTTTTGTATATAAGATTGTACTTGGTTATGCCGTCATTGCCTGGTTCCCGGAAATAAAAGCCACTGATTTCTACGGTTTTGGTTATCTGCTTTCGACCCTGATGGCAGTAAAAATACATGATAATGCCATATTAGCGAGACTAACACGCGCTACACTGCAAACCTCGTTGTCTTCTGTGCTGTTGGCTACAATTGCAGGATTTGCTTTAACCCGTCTTCCAATCTCAGATTATT
>DRLZ01000424.1 GCA_011322755.1 Crenotrichaceae bacterium | reverse complement strand
TATCAAGCAGTTTGTTTGCGCTTAGTTGATCAGGGTGAATACAGTGCAATAATCCATGATCAGCAAAACGTTCTGCACGTATCAGCTGCTCCTGAACAGGTTTGACTCTGGGCACAACGATTGCAGATTTGTTCAGTGATAAAATCTCACAAAGCGTGTTATACCCTGCCATGCTCACAATCAAACTGGAGAGTGCCATATATGCCTGCAAATCAGCAGTAAAGATTTTCACTTCAACATCTTTAAGCTGCTTCGCTTTAACCAGTATTTGCTGCTGGTGGTCGGCTGACATTTCAGGTCCTGTAACAATCAAGCTTTTGTACCCGACAGGAAGTGGTCGAGTCCGTAATCCATTCAGATAATGATTGATAAGCTGATAACCATCTTCTCCGCCACCCGGTGTTACCAATACGATGCGTTTATCGTGGCTCTGATTAATCTGTTTCAGTTTTTCAGCCTGAGTCGAAATGACTCTGTGTAAATATCCACAGAACTCAGTTTTCCTGTACACCTTTTCTGGCAAGGCATATTCGTGTCTAATATCAAATATGTCAGCAGAACCAACCACTAGAACGCGTTGATAAAAACGCTCAATCGTTTCTGTATACGCGTTTTTGCGCCAGATTCTCTGTGTTGTCGAAGGCTTATCAAGAATGTCACGCAGTAATAATACCCATTGGATTTTATTGTCCGGGTTTTCAGCAGATTGCAGCGCAGGAATCAGCTCTTTGGCAACACCACATGGTTTTTTATCAACCAGCACCAGATCGGGACTAAATTTCTGAATAGCAACCTTGATTGTCTGGGCACGTAGTGAAACAATATTTTCAAAATTAATGTCGAGTTGTTTAACATCGTATTGCCCTGCTTGATCTCTTGCCAGACAGGGTAGCTTGATATAATCAAAACGATCAGGCGGCAAATGAAAATTATGAATGACCGGTGACCCGGTGATTAGCAATATTGATAAATCAGTATGCTCATCAAGCATATATTGAGTAATCGCCAGCATCCGTCTGATATTTCCCAGACCGAATGTGTCATGTGAATAGATTACTATTTTTTTCATTTGGGAATACACCTGTTAATAGAATGAATATCAATCTAACTTGCAGTCATCACTTCCAGAATTGCAAGTCAAACAAACTATTTGTTCTTATAGTGTATATCCGTTATAGACGCTGAATAGTTCACTCAAATATGAAGTATTTATGAGCTGATTATTTACTATTAATAAATGGTTCTACACGCGCACATCGCTGAATAAATAACACATTTAAAAAGACAATAAAATACTGTAGTGTAGTGTCATGTCAAATATGATATACTAACACTATTTATAATATTTTTAAGTCTATTGATGTAACTCAAGAACTGAGTACACATTACCTTATAACTAATACTGTTTTAGTCTTTAATAATAAAACAGTAAAGCAATAATAGCAGGGCTATTAAATTATATATTCAACATTTCTTAAAGTTGGAATTATTGTTGTATTGGGAGGGTGCTAAAGTAACGGATTGACCACAGATTTCATCAGCCTGATTAAGTGCGATTTGATGAATGGCAAATCAATTAAACAATTTATAAAGATCATCAACTTTCGTTGTATTTAATATCGTAGTGACTGCATCAACCGTTAATTTCGGATTTCTTTCCAGTAACAATGCAACGATTCCAGATATATGTGCTGCTGACAACGAACTACCGGATATAAAGTCATAACTGGCTTTGGGAAATGTAGTCAAAATTTCATCACCGGGCGCGCTTATCATCTGACGACTGTTGATTGTGGCAGAATCCGACGAATTATTACGCACCCCGATAACCTTGGTCATTGACGCAGGGAAATTACCTGACTGCTGCGAACCTTCTGATGCTGCCACAACAATAATTCCTTTACTGATCGCTTTACTAATCAACATGTCCAGTAGTGGGTCATGATCACCTGTTAAACTTAAATTCAAGACATCGACTCCTGATTCAATTGCCTTGTTAATTGCTAATGCCAGCGTAAAGCTGTTACATACAGCCTCAATGCTTTCTTCTTTCAATGACCAGCATGATTTCAAAGCCAATAGTTTTGAATCCGGTGCGATACCGACGATTCCAGCGTCATTTCCCGCATGGGCAACCATCACCCCAGCAACTGCGGTTCCATGTAAATCGTTAATAAAACCCGGTGAAATTGTGGATGCATAATTGTGATTTTCACTAATCTGGCCTAACAAATCGGGATGTTTCAGATCTACACCTGTATCAATCAATGCGATGATAATATTTTTACCAGTAGCAAATGCGTGCAGTTTCTCGATGCGCATGGAATGCACGTGCGGCTGAAGCTTGTAATATGGATCACTGTATCGATGTGCTCTGGTGTGATAGAACTGCATCTTTTGAACCAGATCCAGACGTTCATCCCTGGCGATCGTCAGTAATGCTTGTTGCATGGGTAACGACTCAGGCAACTGATAAACAATGCAATGAAGGCCCAATTCAGTTACAGGCCATGCAGCCAGCTCAGTCAACCCGTATTTATGAGCAAGCTGTGTACCGACTCGTTTACTCCAGGTGGTCGACTGGTACTTCCCTCTTGAATGATATTGTCGAGCAGGCCGAATGCGATTAATCCCTGAATCCTTGAATGCGACCAGTACGACTTTATCCTGCTTTGCCAGACTGTACATCGTTGGTATCATCTCATTGTTTGATGACAAATAATCCAACCGTTCAGCAATTGCAGGAACAGCGAAGAGTATCAACACGATCACAGCCAACTGACATAAGAAATTCATAATAATTACCTTAACTCTCATTTCCGCAAAATAGCAACCAGTGCGGTGTAGGTAGGTTCCACAAAAACCACTTGTTTCTGTGCGCGCCATAATTGAATCTGTTGATCCAGTGAAAGCTGCTGCTCATTTGTTTCATCAACTCTGATGCGATAAACACCAGACCGGCTCGGGCCTTCGATAATCTGAGCATTAAGAGACGATACAATCTGCCCGATTGTCTGAGCGCTGGTTGTTTTTTCAAAAACAACGCGTATATCATTCACCGAGTTAGTATCAGTTTCCGACGCTAACGTTATAAACTGTTTTTGTACAACAGATGGCCTGCTGGATACCAGCATATCAATGGATAGCATATGAATGGAGAACAACAACAAAAAGAAAACAGACACCGCTACAACAGCTTGCGACGAAAAAAGTGCATTTTGAACCTGATTAAGCCAGTACATATAAAAAGGTTCAGGTTTTGGCTCGGGTACTCGCAAAGCGGGTGTTGAATCAGACGATTGATGGATGCGTGATTTCAGCGCGGCAAAAGACTGTTTGGGTGCAAAACCGAAGTCACTGGAATGCTTGACCCGCTCTGCAAATTGCTGTTGATATTTCAGTTCGATACGACATGAGACACATGATTGCAGATGCGTTTCAACCCGCTTTCTGTCGCTGTCATTAACAGTATGATTAACATACCAGGGTAATAACATCATAATCTGTGCGTGCATGGTTTTATCTGTTGATGTAATCATTTTCATACCATCCCGGGGATTCATCGTATTGTTATCTTGTCTATCGTAGTCCATGTGCTAGAGTGCAGACGCAAGTTTCTTGCGTGCATGAAACATTCTGGTTTTTATGGTGTTTTCAGAGCAATCCATTAACACTGCAATTTCCTGGTATGACATACCATGATAATAAGTTAATTCAACCACTGTTCTTTGCTCCACCGACAACACCTCAAATGCATTTCCCAACCAGTCTTCTGTTTCCAGCTGTTTGATCCAGTCATCACCGCATGGAAGCAAGTTTTCACTCACCTCATCAATTGAGTCATGATTGATCTGTAATTTGGGTGGCGCCCTGTGATTCCTTGATTTGTTATAAGCAATCCCGAATATCCAGGTCGAAACACGACAAGTCTTATTATAAGTATCTGCCTTCTCCCAAACCACGAACATCACATCATTAATCACTATCTCAACAATATCGACGCGACCAGTCGTGCGATAGATAAAACGAAACAAGCGGTTGTAATACAGGGCATACAAGGTTTCGAATGCATTCTCATCCCCTGCAGCAGTACGGGAAATCAAGGATAATTCCTGTTCTTCACTGGTTTCTGCAGGCTTCACAGTTGTTTCCTTTGTAATACAAAACTTGTTATTGTTGAGTCGTTTCATTATTAGATGCCATTAAGATAGTGGTTACAATACTGTGTTTTACATTCTGTATATCTGTCGCAAATCGTTAAAAGTTCAATTCGGTGAAATGAAATGTACAGTGATTCATGAAATAGC
>DRLZ01000423.1 GCA_011322755.1 Crenotrichaceae bacterium | reverse complement strand
TGGCAGGTTTCAGAAACTTTAGCGTCATGCGGTCAGATTCACCGATAGCGAGATAGTGTGCCTTGTTTTTATCTTTCAGACGCAGAGTCGGTGGCAATGTCCAGACTCCGGCAGGATGGTCTTTGGTATCCTTCGGGTTGGCATTAATCTCTGACTTATCCAGCAATTTAAAACCGGCTTTTTTTGCCCGCGCAATCACATCGTCTTCTCGGACATAACCTGATTTCGCCTGTGGATCCTGATCGGCATCAGTACCGGCACGATGCTCAACCACGCCAAGAATACCGCCCGGCTTCAATGCCTTGTACATCGCCTTGAAGACAGCATCGACCTGCCCTGACTTCATCCAGTTATGTACATTCCGAAATGTCAGCACTCTGTCAGCGCTAGCGGCTGGAGCTATCTCCAGTTTTGCTGGCGGATCAAGTTCAGTTAAAATCATTTTTCCATAGATCGCTGGCTGTGCGCTGGTTTTGTCAACAAAGCCTTTCAGATTTTTTTTGAAGTACTCAATGCTGGAGTCCGCAGAAAAATGTGCTGCATACAAACGCCCCTTGTCTCGTAGATAAGGGGCGAGGATTTCGGTATACCAACCGCCTCCAGGCCAGATTTCCACAACCGTCATATCCGGTTGTACATCGAAAAACCCCAGGGTTTGTTGAGGGTGCCGGTATTGATCACGTGCTGAACTCGCAACAGGTCGATGCGATCCGCTAATCACCGCCTGGAGAGAATCACCAGTATCTGCGCTAACAGCTGTTATCATCAATACCGCAGTAATCCCGATCATTAACTGTATTTGTTTCATTGTTTTACTCCACTTCCACTTTCCATCTGATTCTATCCATGACATTGAACGCTGTAGAATATCGGCACACAAATCAGTCTTGATCATAAAACCAGACCTGACCAGTTTCAATATCATGCATTCCTCCACAAATCCGGATTTCTCCTTTGTTCTCCATCTCTGCAAGTACAGCGCTTTGAGAACGTATTTTTTGTACCATCCGGGTCACATTATATTCTGCAACTTTTTGCACAAAGACATCATCATTTGTCGTTGCATGGCTCTGTTGTTGCTGGCGAATTTCATCGACAGCTGGCTTGATGCATTGCAGTAAACCACTCAGATGATCGAGTTTAACATTGTCACAAGCACCCTTAACAGCGCCACAATGGCTATGCCCGAGAACAACAACCAATTTGGATCCAGCCAGCTTACACGCGAATTCCATACTACCAAGAATATTATCATCAACGATATTACCAGCGATTCTGGCACTGAACACATCACCCAGCCCAAGATCAAAAATCAGCTCAACCGATGTGCGTGAATCAATGCAGCTCAAAATAATTGCAATGGGAAACTGGCCTGTTCGTGTTTCATTGGCTTGCTGTAACAAATTGCGGTTGGATTTAAGATTATTCACAAAGCGTTGATTACCTTTTTTCAAGATTGACAACGCTTTTTCAGGTGTCAGTGAATCGCGGGTTTCCCTGGTATATGCCAGAATTGACTGCATCGGCTCAATAATTCCGTAGTTTTCCAGATTCACTGTGGTGAGCTTGATATTTTTCAACTCAGCTTCCGCTCTAAAACTGTTGATAATTTCGTAAACATCATAGTCAATATAACGTGTACGCGTTGCATCGATTGTTACTTCTGAATGATTCGGGAGTGAATCCAGTATTTTCATGATATTGGCTTTGTTAAGAAAAGTAACATTTTCAGACAATCTTAAAAAAGTCTTTTCCCCTTCAATCGCTTCCCGCATATAAAACGTTGTTTTATAATTTTCCAGAAGAATCGAAAACAGTGCTGTTGCAAAGCCAATTGCAATTCCTGTCAACAAATCTGTAAAAACCAATCCCACAATCGTGACCAGAAAAGGAATAAAGTGATACAGACCAACCTGAAACATCCGTTTGAATACTTCTGGCCTGGCAAGCTTGTACCCAACAACCAGTAACACAGCAGCAAGGCTGGATAATGGAATGAGGTTGAGTAATCCCGGAATCAACATCACTGCAATCAATAACAGCAAGCCATGAATAAAAGCAGATGCTTTGGTTCTTCCGCCTGCTTGAATATTTGCCGAGCTGCGCACAATGACCTGGGTAACAGGCAAGCCACCAATCATGCCTGAAACTGTATTCGCAACACCTTGCGCAACAAGTTCCCGGTTGGTTGGAGTCACACGTCGATAGGGATCTAGTTTGTCAGTTGCTTCTACGCAAAGCAGCGTTTCCAGACTGGCAACAATTCCGATTGTCGCTGCTGCAATATAGATGGCTGGATTATCGATTTGAGAAAACGCCGGAAATGAAAATTGATCTATAAAGTCAGTAAAGCTTTCAGCAATCGGAATCTGGACTAAATGATCACCACTGAGCGCCAGCTGCGGATAAACCGATTGAAAAACCAGGTTTAGCGCAACCCCTGCAACAACCGCCATCATCGAGCCATTGATTTTACCAAATACAGTGTGCTGCTTTATCCGTGGTCGTTCCCAGATCAGCAGGATCATCAGACAAATGCTGGAAATCAATACCGCACCAGGCTCAAGCGCATTGAGCATATGTGCTAACTCAGTGATTGTGCTGAAGTCATCGTGTTGATGAAACGCTTGATCACCCTCATAATCCATATCATAGCCAAATGCATGTGGAATCTGCTTGAGAATAAGAATAATCCCAATCCCGCTCAACATTCCTGTAATCACCGAGGTGGGAAAATAATATCCGATAATCCCCGCGTTCAATAACCCCAGAGCAATCTGAAACAGCCCGGCAACAACCAAAACCAGTAAAAATACTTCAAAACCAAGTTCTTGAATAAAAGAAAAAACGAGCACAGTAAGACCAGCTGCGGGTCCGCTGACACCAAGTTGAGAATCACTGATGAGCGTAACAACCAAACCACCGACAATTCCCGCAATCAGACCAGAATAAAGTGGCGCGCCAGATGCTAAAGCAATCCCCAGACACAGCGGTAAAGCAACCAGAAAAACCACAAAACCAGCGCTAAAATCATCTTTCAGATTGGAAAAGACACCAGGGTATTTTTGTTCGCGGCTTAAGTGCTTAGTAATCTGCATCACTCTTCTACCCCCATCATTATCCCAACCCAGTTACGCGCTTGTCTATCCATCTTTGTGACATGCAAGAAATCAGTAAAATAAGCGTTTACCTTATAGCAAGTTAATTGTTCCAAAAGCATTTGCGGTCTATTGACATCGGTAATGTCCTGCAAAAACACAGGCTCAGGCTGCAATACTGATGAAACAATTAGCAAATATTGGCTGAAGCGACCTGATATGATCCAACAAAATTATTATTTAGCATCATTGTACTGATACTTTTATCTCATTGTGACTTAGACATGAAGATTTTGCTATTATTCGGTCTCTTTGTACAAAAACAAGAATACGGAATTGGACACCAATACCATTAAATACACTCTATTAGTTGTACTTGTTACAATTAGTGCGAATTCATTAGCAGACAAAACACCCTGGCGTTTATCCCAACAACCTGGCTTCCCCGGCTGGTTGAATATTCAGCTTGAACATCGCAGTCGATACGAGGTACTGGATGGTCAATATCGCGCACAAATCAATGGCATGACCGCGAATGGCGGCGACCAGGCATTGGTGTTTCGGACACGAGTCCATGCGCGAATTCATTTGCAGAGTATACGCTTTGGCGCTGAGCTAATGGATTCCAGAATCGCCCTTGCTGATTCGGGCTCAGCAAGTGGCAGCAAAGGTTTAACCACCAGCATTGCCAATCCTCTTGAATTGCTACAAGCCTATGTTGAAATTCCATTAAGCGATCTGCTGTTGAATGGAAGTCAGACACTGGTTCGCGCAGGGCGAATCACCATGAACGTCGGTAGCAGACGGTTGGTTGCACGTAATCGCTATCGTAATACCATTAATGCCTTTACAGGAATCGATGTTCGCTGGCAATACCGAGACCAACAGTTGCGTTTTTTCTATACTTTACCTATCCGGCGTCGCGTCCAGGGTAACATCCGCAATAATCGCGCACGCCTTGATGTCGAACATCCTGACACCCGTTTTTGGGGTTTATACTACCAACAAGCATTGCTCAGCAAGCAAGACCGGATTGAGTTTTACTTACTGACCCTGGATGAAGACCATACCGCAGACGCAAATACCAGGAATCGTGAACTCTATACCTTTGGTAGCCGTATCTGGAGAAAGCCACATTCAAGTGCTTTTGACTATCAACTGGAAACAGTTTTTCAAACAGGGCGTTCACGTCGCTCGACAGCTAGCATTGATACACTGCAACAGACTGCCTATTTTCATCATGCAGAACTCGGTTACAGCTTTGCTGCGCCCTGGTCGCCACGCTTGATGATTCAGTATGATTACGCCAGTGGAGACCATAATCCACATGATAATAACAATAATCGTTTTGATACTTTATACGGAGCGCGCCGCTTTGACTTTGGTCCAACCAGTAGCTATGGCGCAGTTGCACGTTCTAATATCAATTCACCCGGGTTGCGCTTGCTGCTAAAACCATACCATCATGTGTCAACCATGTTTTCATTACGTGGATTCTGGAGAGCCTCAACAAACGATGCCTGGACAACATCCGGCATTAATGGAAGAAGTCCATATATCGGCACCCAGATTGAAAGCAGATTGCGTTGGGACATTCTGCCTGGCAATCTCCGCCTGGAAACCGGCTTTGTCCATTTATTTAGTGGCAGCTTACTAAAAGAGGCCAATAAAGGAAATGCGACATATGGTTATCTACAAGCTGCATTGACGTTTTAACTGTCTGCTCAAGTTACGAAACATCAAGGGACATCAAAGGGTCAGCCAACTTGATCGTGGGAGATTTCACTTTTTCTATCACCTCCATGCGATGTCAACCTGGTTGTCCTTGTAATCAAGGCACTTATTTTATGATGGAAGTTTCACTACCATATACCTCACCACGCAGTGTTGCCTGCGTAATCTGAACATCCTGGGCTGGTGTATTGCGTTGTTCAAACATTCTCAAATAGCCTTCTGAACACTGTGCAGGACTTATACCTAATGCCTGATAACGTTCGTGCTCAGAAATTAAGGGCCGACTTGGCATAACGCATTATGCCGATAGCTTGACCATCGGTACTCAGCAACATCCTCAACCATACCAGCCTTAACAGGATTCATTTCAATATACTGATAGAGTGCAAAAAGGTAATGATCGCTATCGACCAAACATGACTTAAATCGCCCTTCCCATATGGTGCCTGTTCTTTGATGCTGCGCATGAAAAATATCGCGCATACCGATTGGCTACAGATTGCATAAACGCAGCTAGCTGGGTTTTGCTCTGCGGTGTAATGAGCAAATACAAATGATTTGTCATAACGACATAAGCAAGCAAATAACAACCTGACTTTAACAAGGATAGTTTGATAT
This sequence comes from Crenotrichaceae bacterium, assembly GCA_011322755.1. Lineage (GTDB taxonomy): Bacteria > Pseudomonadota > Gammaproteobacteria > Methylococcales > DRLZ01 > DRLZ01. The sequence goes on along the minus strand of DRLZ01000423.1, from coordinate 1,568 downwards.
CGTCCTTGATTATTACCATATCCTCCTCAGATTCAAAAATCGCTTGTCGATTATTGCCACGATGCATGATATGCAAAGGCTGGTAGGGAATAACGATTCTTTATAATCTGGCCATGCCTGAAATGTAGTGTAACTGTGCGTAACAATCAAGCTGGCTGACCCCTTGATTCCTTCTTGATTCCCGTGTTATTTTAAATCACCACTGAAAGCTTTAAAAATAAGGCCAATTAAACACGTTCCAAGTACCGCTCCCCACCAACATAACTCTTGCTCTGGCTTATATGTTACAGCCACATATATCGTTAATAATATAAATGCAGAGCCAATATAGCTTAATAAATTATTTTTTTCAAACACATTCTTCTACACTATAAAAGTCACCAATAAACATCATTAATAAAATATTATTCAGCAATTATTCCTATACAGCCAGCTACCTTTCCAGTATTTACAACTGTATTTATTGCTCCTAATAATTAGGCTAAAGTATAAAGACCAAGGGGTCAGCCACCTTGATTTGACAGTAATAGGCGATTAAAACAAAGATCAAGTTGGCTGACTCCTTGATTTTTTGTCATATAATTTCAATCGGATAATCACAAAAAAAATGCTTTTGTGGTTGGTAGTGTTCCTTTGTCTATTGACAGGGTTAAGCTAAATGGTGACGCCTTTTTTCAGGGTTTGATTTCCTGTTGCAATTTTGTGTTCTTTCGCCATATCAGCATAATGATTAAAACAAACAAGCCAAGTAAAGCTGGAAAAAACCCGATTAAATTCAGGAGTGCTAAAATTTGCTGCCCTATCAGATAAGGAAACCATCGCCGGGAATACGTCTTTATCTCTGAAAAAATCAACTGATCGCCCTGGTTTTCCTTGTAATAGCTGGTTAATGTTAAAATTAACTTTCCATTTTTTACTGAATAGATGCTTGAACGTAGTAAGTCTAATGACCGATAGTCTTTTCTGGAAAGGGTCGGAAATTCAGCACACCTTTCCATAAGTTGATCTCCAGAGTGAATTGAGTCATCTATTCTTAGTCTATTGTCCCGAATTTTAAATTTTAAAAAACCACGCCGACAGGATGTGTGAATTTCGACTAAATTAAAAAGACTATAAAATGTTAGATAATCGTCTGACTTTAAATCCAATTTATGACTATCAACCTTTGGGGGGTATTCTGTGCCATCCGCCAGCCTATAGGAAGATACAACCCATGTTTTTCCAACAAATGATGGTTGCGGCTTAAAAGCACTCACAAACAGAAATAATAACAAAACAAACACAAACCATTGATACCGCTTAAACTGATGCCATCTAATCATTTTTTTTTTAATCTAAGCTATTTTTCCAAGAAAGAGGTATTACGATACAAAAACCACAATACCTCAAATATTTTGAGACAGATATAGGTTAACTGCTGAAATCAAACTCAAAACGGTAAACGCATTACGTGAATCCGTGACATCAAAGAGAAACCATCTGCTAAAAAACGTATAATATACTGATTAATATAAGCTATTTTGGTAAAATGGTTACTGAAACCCACTCACCCAGCAGGTGAACCATGA
>DRLZ01000422.1 GCA_011322755.1 Crenotrichaceae bacterium | reverse complement strand
TCTTCGTTGAACGAATGGTTAAAATCAGAAAGTTTATATAATTTAAAGTGGAGTAATGACAGATGTCCCTTAGTGTAGAAGAAAAACGCGCTGTTATTGATGAATATCAGACAGCAGATGGCGATACAGGTTCCGCAGAAGTGCAGGTTGCACTACTCACCAAGCGTATTACCACATTAGCGCCGCATTTTGAAAGTCATAAGCATGATCACCATTCTCGGCATGGTTTGTTGCGTATGGTTAACCAGCGACGTAAATTGCTCGATTATCTGAAGGGTAAAGATGCTGAACGCTATCGCTCATTGATTCAGCGTCTTGGATTGCGTAAATAATATTTCCAGAAGATCATGGCAGCAGTGCAACATTGCAGACATAATTCGGTTATCACCAAGCAAAGCAGGTAAGAAAAAGTGAATCTAATTCGTAAAGAGTTTCAGTATGGCGGACATTCAGTCACATTAGAGACTGGGCAAATCGCGCGTCAGGCTGATGGCGCTGTTATGGTCAAAATGGATGGTACAGTGCTGCTGGTGACCGTTGTTGCTAAGAAAGGTACATCCAATAACGATTTTTTCCCACTGACAGTCAATTATCAGGAAAAAGCATACGCGGCAGGTAAAATACCTGGTGGTTTTTTCAAACGAGAAGGTAGACCATCAGAGCATGAAACCTTGATTTGTCGCCTCATTGATCGACCAATTCGTCCGTTGTTTCCTGATGGCTTTTCCAATGAAGTGCAGATTATTGCCACCGTAATGTCGTTGAACCCTGAAGTTTCTGCTGATATTGCAGCATTGCTTGGTGCGTCAGCTGCATTGGCGATTTCAGGGTTACCGTTCAACGGGCCGATTGGTGCAGCGCGTGTAGGCTATCGAGATGGTCAATATCTACTCAACCCAGGCTGGGAAGATCTTGAAACCTCAGATCTTGATCTGGTTGTTGCGGGTACAGCTGGCGCCGTGTTAATGGTTGAATCAGAAGCAGATTGTTTGCCAGAAGATGTGATGCTGGGTGCGGTGATGTTTGGGCATGAGCAAATGCAGGTTGCTATCAGTGTGATTAATGAAATGGCAGCAGAAGTTGCCAAGCCGCCAATAGATTGGTCTGCACCGGAAATTGATGCTGAACTGGTCAATCTGGTCAGGAGCGAAATCGGAGATCAAGTGTCTGCTGCTTATCAGATTGCAGAAAAGACAAAACGTCAGGATACACTGAAAGAATTACGTACACAGCTGGTTGATAAGCTGACAGCTGATGAACAATATGAAGAATCTGATATTTATACCGTAATTGAAAAACTGGAAAAAGAAATCGTACGAACAGCGATATTACGTGATAAAAAACGAATTGATGGTCGCACGCTTGCAGAAATTCGCCCGATTTCAATAGAAACTGGGTTGTTACCGCGTACACATGGTTCTGCCTTGTTTACCAGAGGGGAAACCCAGGCGATTGTAGCGACAACACTGGGGACTGAACGTGATGCTCAAATCATTGACGGACTGGATCATGATTACAAAGACCAGTTTATGCTGCATTATAATTTTCCGCCATTTTGTGTTGGAGAAACCGGTTTTGTCGGTTCGCCTAAACGCCGGGAAATTGGTCATGGCCGATTAGCAAAGCGCGCTATCAAGGCGATACTGCCTGATCTTGAGGAATTTTCCTATACATTGCGTGTGGTTTCTGAAATTACCGAGTCAAATGGTTCCAGCTCGATGGCAAGTGTTTGTGGTACCAGTCTTTCGTTGATGGATGCAGGTGTTCCAATTAAAGCACCAGTGTCAGGTATCGCAATGGGTCTGATTAAGGAAGGCGATGATTTTGCTGTGTTGTCAGACATTATGGGTGATGAAGACCATCTCGGCGATATGGATTTCAAAGTTGCCGGAACTGCAGATGGGCTGACAGCCTTGCAGATGGACATCAAGATTGACGGGATCACCAAACAAATCATGCAATCAGCATTGGATCAGGCGCGTGAAGGTCGCATGCATATCCTTTCCAAGATGAATGAAGTGATTAGCACGCATAATGAAGAAATGTCGGATTACGCTCCGCGTATCGAAACATTCTCGATTGATCCAAGTAAAATTCGCGATGTCATCGGTAAAGGTGGTGCAACCATCCGCAATATAACTGAGCAAACCGGGGTTAGTATTGATATTTCAGATGACGGCGTGATTAAGGTTGCATCAGTCGACAAGGAAGCGGGGCAGGTTGCCAGATCAATGATTGATGACTTGACTGCGGATGTTGAAGTTGGAAAAATCTACGAAGGTCGGGTCGCAAGAATTATGGATTTTGGCGCATTTGTCAATATCATGCCGGGACGGGATGGACTGGTTCATATTTCCCAGATATCTAATGAACGTGTCGAAAAGGTCGAAGATAAACTCTCTGAAAATGATATTGTTAAAGTCAAAGTACTGGAGATCGATCGTCAGGGTCGCGTTCGCTTGAGTATGAAAGCTGTTGATGAGGAAGCAGAAGCGCCTGCCGAATAATTAACCAAGGATATCGGAGTCCTGGTCAGTTTTTATCGTCATCCTGTCTGAGTGGCGGGTATCTAAAATCACCACTCAGATCGCTATTCCGTGCAAATTGGATTGTCGCAACGCTCTGTTAAGAGGAGACTGATATGGAATCCTGTCTTCGCTTTGACATTAATTGCCGGCTGTGTCCACGGTTAAGTGATTTTCTTGACCAGGTTAGCCTGAAACATCCGCATTATCACGCCAGACCTGTTGATGCGTTTGGTCCTCTCGGTGCTGACTTGCTTATTGTGGGTCTGGCTCCAGGCATGCACGGTGCAAATGCAACCGGTCGTCCTTTTACCGGTGATTATGCCGGGATTCTGTTATATGAAACCTTGTACCAGTTTGGTTTCAGTAATCAAGCTGTATCAACTCACTGTGATGATGGTCTGGAATTGTTCAATTGCAGGATTACCAATGCGGTGAAATGTTTGCCTCCAGCAAATAAGCCTGTTTCAAGTGAGATTAATCAGTGCAACGCATATCTTGCCCGCGAACTAAATGATTTAAGTGAAGGGAGTGTTATTCTGGCGTTGGGTACGATCGCGCATAAAGCAGTGATTAAAGCGGCAGGAATGAAGCAGGCTGAGCATCCTTTTGCGCACAATACAGTACATCCGTTTGCTGATAAAATACTGGTTGATTCCTACCATTGTAGTCGTTACAACGTACAAACCAGGCGCTTGACAACACCGATGTTTCATCAAGTATTTCGTAGAATCCAGACCCTGCTGGCTGAATGAACGCGTCATCACGCATAGCAAACAACGCATTTGATTTCGATGTTTTTCTGCGAAATCTAAGCCGTAGCTGTGGTGTCTATCGCATGTTGGATTCGGCGGACAAGGTGATTTATGTCGGCAAGGCCAAAAACCTGAAGAACAGAGTAAGCAGTTATTTTCAGTCAGGTCAAAGTACCCCCAAGCAGCGTGCGATGGTTGCCCAGATTGCATCGATTGAAGTCAGTGTGACACATACTGAAGGTGAAGCGTTATTGCTGGAAAGCCAGCTGATCAAGAAGTACAAGCCACGCTACAATATCTGCTTAAGAGACGACAAGAGTTTTCCCTATATCTATCTTTCGACCCAGGATGATTATCCGCGCCTGGCATTTCATCGTGGCGCAAAAACCAAAGGTGAATATTTTGGTCCCTATCCGAGCGCTGGGGCTGTTCGGCAAAGTCTGAAGCTGTTACAGAAAATATTTCCGGTTCGTCAATGTGATGACAGTTATTATAAACATCGATCACGCCCTTGTTTGCAGTATCAGATTAAACGTTGCTCAGCTCCATGTGTTGGATTGATTGATAAGCAAGCGTATGCTGAAGATGTTGAGAGTACAACACGGTTTTTGCAAGGCAATGGCAAGCAGCTAATTAATCAATTGATTCGACGCATGGAAGCCGCGTCAGATACTCAGGCATACGAAGCTGCAGCACGTTATCGTGACCAGATATCAACTTTACGCAAAGTGCTGGAATCACAATACGTGAGCAGCGGACAAGGCGATCTTGATTTGATTGTTTGTGCGACCAGGCTCAATATTGCTTGCGTACTGGTTAGTTTTTTTCGGGGAGGACAGCAATTAGGTCATCGAAGTTTTTTTCCTAAGCTACCTGAAGAATTGTCGCCAGAGCAGGTGTTAGAGGCGTTTATCCCGCAGTACTATTTGAATAACACAATTCCTTCGCACATTATCGTAGGGCAGTTGCCAGAAAATACCGGGTTAATCACAGACGCATTATCCAGAACAGCAAAACGCAAAATTCAAATCAACCATCGCGTGCGTGGTGAACGCCGACACTGGCTGCAAATGGCGCAGACCAATGTTGAGCATGCACTCATGCTAAAATTGGCAGATCGTCAAGGTGTTTCCGAACGCCTGAGCAGTTTAAAGGATGCACTGGGATGTGAGCGGTTGTTACGCATTGAGTGTTTTGATATCAGTCACACCATGGGTCGTCAGACGGTCGCATCATGTGTCGTATTTAATTCAGAGGGACCTGTCAAGGAATCCTACCGTCGTTTTAACATCACTGGGATAGAACCAGGAGATGATTATGCAGCAATGGCACAAGCACTTCAGCGTCGCTACAAGCGGGTTAAGCACGGTGAATATGAAAAACCTGATGTATTATTGATTGATGGAGGAAAAGGCCAGCTTGGTATTGCGCGTGATGCTTTGGAACAACTGGAAATAGACGATATCATGATCGTTGGTGTTTCCAAAGGGCCCGATCGTACTGCAGGGATGGAGAAAATTTACTTATTAGGCGACAATGGTGAGCTGGTGATGGAGCCGGGTACGCCAGCAAAGTTATTAATCCAGCAGATTCGTGATGAAGCACACCGTTTTGCAATTACCGGGCATCGTCAACGTCGGGCAAAAGCGAGCAAGCAATCCGTGCTGGAGCAGATTGAAGGGGTTGGCCCCAAGCGTCGTCAACGGTTATTAAAACAATTTGGCGGATTAAAGCAGATTACTGTCGCAGGCGTTGACAGTTTATGCCAGGTCGATGGAATTAATCATGAACTTGCACAAAGAATTTATAATGTATTTCATGGTAATGAATAACGAAAATGATTAAATTAACCTTACCAACTCAGTTAACAGTTTTACGCATGGTATTGATTCCTGTGTTGGTAGTAAGCTTCTACCTACCATGGCAATGGAATGGGTTACTGGCGTGGTTTTTTTTTACAGTTGCCGGTATTACTGACTGGCTGGACGGATATCTAGCGCGCAAGCTTGGCGAAAGTTCAGTATTTGGTGCTTTTCTTGATCCTGTGGCAGATAAGTTGTTGATAAGTGCAACGCTGGTGATTCTGATTGAGGCTGAACATACAATTTACCTGACTATTCCGGCACTCATTATTATTGGTCGTGAAATTATTATCAGTGCACTCAGGGAATGGATGGCGATCGGAGGTGAACAGCATGTCATCAAGGTATCCAACTGGGGTAAGTGGAAAACAGGTACGCAAATGGTGGCAATTGGTGGGTTTTTAATATACCAAAGTCTTCCCTGGGTTTTTATTCAAATCGTGTCATATCTGTGTTTATATGTGGCAATGATATTGACAATTATATCGATGGTACAATATATCCATTCAGCGCTTCCTTATTTTAAAACTTAATTGATACATTTAATTGATACATTGATAACAAGCTTGATTGTTATGCGTAGTCAATTACTGGATAATAAATGGTGACACATGATTAAGAAAAGATTTTTTAAAGAGAAATGCAAGGTATCGTTTGAAATACCGAAAGAAACACAGGCAGAGTCAGTGATGCTGGTTGGTGAATTTAACGACTGGGATCAATCAGCAATGCCGTTGAAACGTTTAAAATCAGGCGTCTGGAAGACAACGATTGACTTGAAAAAAGATACTACTTATCAGTTTAGATACCTGATTGATGGAGAACGATGGATTAATGACAGATCGGCTGATCGCTATGTTCCAAATCATATAGATGGTGATAACTCTGTTGTTGTTACCTCGGTTTTCTGATGCCGTATAATAGATAGATTAAAGGGTATGTAATCAAGTATTATAGATGGAGAATAAACAGTGGGTTATGTAAATTATTTATATTAATTATTATTGTTACGTATTTGTAACGCCCATATTTTCTATCTGAGCAGGTTTATAAATGCGCTTTATCAGAATTGATTCTATCAGCATATAATGCAAACAGGAGAATAACAGGAATGAAGATTATCTTGGTCGGTGGGCCAGGCTCAGGAAAAGGTACACAGGCGCAGTTCATTTGTCAGAAATACAAAATACCACAAATATCAACAGGGGACATGCTGAGAGCTGCTGTGAGCGCAGGAACTCCACTTGGTCTCAAGGTCAAGTCAATTATGGAATCGGGTGCTCTGGTTTCGGATGATGTCATTCTGGAACTTATTCGCGAACGTATTCAGCAGCCTGATTGTAAAAACGGTTTTCTGCTGGATGGTTTTCCTCGTACTCTGGCTCAGGCAGATGGGCTTGCCGAGATGGGTATCAGCCTGGATTATGTGATCGAAATCGATGTGAGTGATGATGAAATTATCAAGCGTCTGAGCGGTCGACGCGTCCATCCTGGCTCAGGTCGTATCTACCATGTCACTTTTAATCCTCCCAGGCAAAATGGTATCGATGATGAGACTGGTGAACCTCTGATCCAGCGAGAAGATGATCAAGTGGATGTTATCAAACAGCGGCTTGAAGTGTATCATCAGCAAACAGAACCGCTCATTAATTACTACGCTGATAAAGCCAGCAATGATTCTTCAATGACATTTGCATCGGTTGCAGGTACTGGATCAGTTGATTCGATTACAAGGAAAATTCAACAGGTACTGGATCGTTGATGAGGCGATTTCTCACTGCTTTTCTAGTATCGTAAATCTCCCTGCAATACCATTCAAGATATGCTATTCCCACACAATGATTACCAGGACAGTCTTTATTTGAGTAGACATCGACAATGTCAGATATAAACTTTCGATGCTCTGAACTCTGTACTGTTCTCAATGCTAAATCAATTGAAAGCAAGTTAATCGGCGCTGATAATTGTATCCGCTCGATTGAACCAGTTGAGAGCTGTTCTAACAAATCACTCACCTTTGCTGAAAAACCACAATACCTGAGCACTGCTTTGCAACAACGCGTTGCGGCTGTTATTGTCCCCGATAATTTAATAATTAATGAGGTTGATCTCGGTATAACCAGTCTAATCCAGGTTGACAATGTCCGTGTGGCCATGGCATTTATTCGCCAGCATTACGATGACAAGGATCTGCGTCAAACAGAATGGCCACGTATCCATCCTTCAACGATTATTCACGACAGCGTGCAGATTGCAGATTCAGTGCTGATTGGTCCAGGTGCGGTGATAGGCTCTGAAGTAGCGCTGGGCGATAACGTTGTGATCATGGCGAACGCTGTCATTGAACAGAATGTAACGATTGGAGCAAATACAGTCATACATCCAAATTGTGTGATTGGCTGGGATACTGAAATTGGTGCCGATGTGATTATTAAATCAGGCGCAATTATTGGTGCTGAAGGTCATGGCTTTGCCCGGGACAATGAAGGACATTTTCATAGAATTCCACAGCGTGGCAAGGTTGTCATCGAAGACAATGTGGTGATTGGTGCAAATTGTACAATCGACCGCGCAAGTTACCATGAAACACGCGTTCATCGCGGCTGTATCATTGATGCACAGTGTCATCTTGCACATAATGTTGTTCTGGATGAAGATTGTGCTTTGGTTGCGCAGACCGGAATCGCCGGTTCCAGTCGTTTTGGCAAGCGGGTCATGGCATCAGGGCAAACCGGAGTGCTTGATCATGTCACTGTACCTGATGACACGGTTCTGGTGCATCGTGCAGGTGTGATTAACAGCATTAAAGAATCAGGTATGTACGCCACAACTCCACCACAACCATTTGCTCGTTACCTGAAAAATATTGCTGTGTTTCAACGTCTTGCCGAGGTCTGGGAGCGGCTACGAGTGGTTGAGAAAAAAGTCGAAAAACTCACCGACAGACGATAGCTGTATGACAGATCGGCTCACAGTGAGCAATCACTCTCGCGACATTGCTGGATTCACCTATGTTTATCCGGTTATTTCAAGGCGGGCTAACGGCTTGTCGATTGGGATTAACCTGAATCCCAATAATGCCTGTAACTGGCGTTGCATCTACTGTCAGGTTCCCGATCTTGTCAGAGGCAGTGCGCCGGCGATTAACCTCAAGCAGTTAAGCAAGGAATTACACAGTTTACTTGACGATGTTCTACACGGTGATTTTTATGATCGCTATGGTGTCCCGGAACAGCGTCAGCTTATTCGCGATATCGCCGTTTCCGGAAATGGAGAGCCAACAAGTGCGCAAGCATTCGAAGCAGTGATTGAATT
>DRLZ01000421.1 GCA_011322755.1 Crenotrichaceae bacterium | reverse complement strand
CTCATCAAACACTGCACGTCTATATTTCGCTGGAAATACCAAATGGTATATTAGTACAGTAACATTATGACTCTTATGTATATATTCGCTCACACAAGCATCTTACGCCGCAAGCGGCGGGGAATAAAACCCAAAGGGATTTAATGTATTGTAATTACAAGCAATCATTTCTACCCAAAAACTATGGTTTGATTGTTTGGATCATAACTGATTTGATATCTTGTGATTGTTTTTATCTCCACTTCTCATTCAATGGTACTCTTTATTCTGCTGATGTCGTGTGTGTCGTAGAGTGTGTTATTGTGGGGACTTGCTGTATACACATCGTCTCAGGTATGTTCAAAATGATCATTGATGAGCGATCTTTCCCCAGCTTCACTAGCTAATTCGTTTTGTCAATATGGTGATTCAACCAAAACACATTTTTTCTTATCCCAAGTACTGGGCTGAATGTTTTACGCCTGCAACATTTTTGCCGACAAGTCGTGAGGAAATGGACAACCTTGGCTGGGACAGCTGTGATGTCATTATCGTGACAGGTGATGCTTATGTTGATCATCCCAGTTTTGGAATGGCTGTTATAGGACGAACTTTGGAAGCTCAGGGCTTTCGGGTTGGAATCATTGATCAGCCAGACTGGCACAATAAGACAGACTTTATGGCATTGGGCAAGCCGAACCTGTTTTTCGGGGTGACCGCCGGGAATATGGATTCAATGATTAATCATTATACTGCTGATAAGCGACTGCGCAGTGATGATGCGTATACTGCAGGAAATATCAGTGGCAAGCGCCCGGATCGTGCGGTCATTGTCTACAGCCAGCGTTGTCGGGAAGCCTGGGCTGATGTGCCGTTAATTATTGGTGGTATTGAAGCCAGTTTACGTCGTATTGGACATTATGACTACTGGTCTGACAAGGTCAGGCGCTCTATCCTGATTGATTCGCAGGCGGATCTTCTGTTGTATGGTAATGCAGAGCGGGGATTGGTGGAGATTGCGTATCGTTTGTCTCAAGGTCAATCTGTGGCCAGTATGCAAGATGTGCGAGGCACAGCGTTTGTTATTGATCAACTGCCTGACCGCTGGACGCTGATTGATTCAACCCGGGTAGACAGGCCCGGTGTAATCGATGCACATGTCAATCCCTACATGAGTGAAGAAGAACTAGCGGCGGCAACGGGTAAACCCTGTCGCATCAATACAGATAAACAGACTGGAGAAGCGACACTACAGTTTGTTCCACATAAAGAAATTATCAATCGACAGCGAACAGTCATTCGTTTGCCAGCCTGGAATAAGGTGAGCAAGGATCCTGTCCTCTATGCACATGCTTCGCGAGTATTGCATCTGGAGACCAATCCACATAATGCGCGTGCGCTGGTACAACGTCATGATGATCAGGAAGTGTGGATTAATCCTCCACCGATTCCATTGACCACTGAGGAACTGGATACGGTGTTTGAGTTGCCGTATCAGCGCGTGCCACACCCAAAATATGCAGGTCAGAAAATAACCTCGTATGAAATGATCCGTTTCTCAATCAACATTATGCGCGGTTGTTTTGGCGGGTGTACGTTTTGTTCGATTACAGAGCACGAAGGTCGCATTATCCAGAATCGTTCTGAAGATTCGATTGTCAGGGAAATCGAAACCATACGCGACAATGTTCCGGGCTTTACAGGGTTTATTTCGGATCTTGGCGGCCCGACAGCAAATATGTATCGACTGGCATGCAAAAGCCCTGAAATTGAAAAAGCCTGTCGTAAGCCATCTTGTGTCTATCCTGGGATTTGTTCCAACTTAAATACCGATCATTCCAGCCTGATCAAGCTTTACAAACGCGCACAACAATTACCTGGTATTAACAAAATCGCGATTGCATCCGGTTTGCGCTACGATCTGGCTGTAGAATCACCTGAATATGTTGAACTGCTGGTGAGTAAACATGTCGGTGGGTATCTGAAAATTGCACCCGAACATACTGAAGATGGGCCATTATCAAAAATGATGAAGCCGGGGATTGGCACTTACAATCGTTTTAAAGAAATGTTTGTGTACTATTCTCAAAAAGCTGGGAAAAAACAATATTTGATTCCATATTTCATCGCCGCTCATCCCGGAACCACAGATACAGACATGGTTGAGCTGGCTTTATGGCTTAAAACCAATGGTTTCAAGGCAGACCAGGTTCAGTCGTTTTATCCATCGCCAATGGCAACTGCGACAGCCATGTATCACAGCGGAAAAAACCCTTTACAAAAAGTGGGTTATAAAACGGAGCAGGTGAATAGTCTTAAAACACTCAAACAACGCCGCTTGCATAAAGCATTACTACGTTATCATGATTCCGACAACTGGAAGATTATCCATGATGCTTTAACTGCAATGGGTCGGTTTGATTTAATCGGCTCTGGAGAGCGCTGTTTGATACCGGCAAACAAGCAGGATTCTCGTCAAAACCGTAAAGCAGGTGGCTCTTTCAGGACGCAACACACTGGATTGCCTTTGAAACCAAAACGCAAGACCAGAACTCAGCATACCAGAAGACGTGGTAGGTAATCATTGCGATTTAGTAGAAGCAGGATCCATGCAAATGCAACAGCATAAACATCTGGAATTTCCCCACGATGACACGATTACATATCTTAATCATGCCGCAGTTGCACCATTGCCTTTGCGAACAGGTCAGGCAATTACAAAATTTGCGAATGAAAATGTTGAACGCGGTTCGCAACATTATCCTGCCTGGTTAAAAACAGAGCAACACCTACATCATCAGCTCCAGCAGCTACTCAATGCGCCCTCTGTGGATGATATTGCATTGGTTAAAAATACTTCGGAAGCACTGTCAATGGTTGCTTACGGTATTCAGTGGCAAACTGGTGATAATATCGTCTCAAGTAATCAGGAATTTCCATCCAACCGGATTGTCTGGCAGTCGCTGTCACGATTTGGTGTCAGTTTCAGAGAGGCCGACTTTGCTTCATCATCAACTCCCGAACAAGCGTTGTTTGATTGTGTTGATCGCCATACCCGGATGATTACAATCAGCTCGGTGCAGTTTAGCAGTGGAATCCGCCTTGATCTTGAGGTTATTGGAGCATTTTGCAAACAGCGCGGGATTTTGTTCTGTATTGATGCCATCCAGTCACTCGGTGTATTGCGATTCGATGTTCAGGCCTGTCAGGCAGATTTTGTGATGGCTGATGGGCATAAATGGATGCTGGGGCCAGAGGGGCTTGGGGTGTTTTATACCTCAGCGACTGTACGCGATCAGCTTCAGCTAACGCAATACGGATGGCATATGATTGAGCAGTGTGGAAATTATGACAATACCCCTTGGGTAATCGCAAAGTCGGCACGTCGGTTTGAGTGCGGGAGTAGTAATATGCTGGGGATCCATGCGCTTTCGGCGAGTCTTTCCTTGTTGCTGGAAACCGGAATTGTGCAAGTGGAACAGGCGGCGATGGAATGCGCGTGCTATTTGCGCAAGCGAATCGAATCGCATCACAATACTGATCTTGTTGTCACGGGTGACGAGCAATTGCAGTCACCCATTGTTGTTTTCCGACATCGAACAATTGATACAAAACAGCTGTATCGTCATTTACAGGAAGAAGGGGTTATCTGTGCACCAAGAGGCGGAGGGATCCGTTTTTCCCCGCATTTTTATCATACCCGGGAACAGCTCGATCGGGCTTTGTCTTTTGTACTTGTCTAGAATGTCTAGAATGATGACATCAAAAGCTTTATTAAACTTCAGATTCAAGAATTCTCGATTAGGCGCGGGAGAAGTGTTGCATCAACAAATCGTTGTAATGTCTCTGACTCACCAGCAATGGTCTTCCAGGGCGTATTGCTATTGGCGTGATTGTGTACAGGAATTAATGGATAATCCAGCCAGCGCTGGAGATCGGCCAGATTATTCATATCGGTATTATGATCGTTTGCTGCTTGATTAATAATGACCGCGATCAGTTCAAGACCCGCATGTTCTATTGCCTGAACTGATAATAAAGTGTGGTTGATGCAGCCCAGACGGTTTGCGACAACCAGTAACACTGGAAAATTGAGTTGCACAGCCAGATCTGCACAGCGTATCTTGTGTGCCAGTGGTGAGTAGAAACCGCCTGCAGCTTCAACGAGGATGACGTCGTTTGCTGCTGAGCCAGCAAGACAGGCTGATTCGATGTCGTTTAGTGATAGCTCGATTCCAGCCTGGATGGCGGCACGTTCAGGCGATATTGCCGGTTGAAACTGAAAAGGACAAATCTGGTTCAGCGATTGTGTACTGTTGGCAGCTGTTTTCAGTGTGAGAGCATCCTCAGGGATCAGGCCATTCTCAGTGTAAGTGCAGCCTGATTCAATTGGTTTTCTGGGAATGACACAAATGTTTCGTTTGGCTAACAGATGGGCGATTGCAGCGCAAATTTGGGTTTTTCCGACACCCGTGTCTGTTCCTGTGATAAAAAGTCCGGGCATTGGCTTGCTGGAAACGATAATTAAACAGACGGGTGTTGTTGCTGCCTTATTCGCAAAAAGGTCATGATGCTAATCGACATTCCTGAACCGATGGTGTCAGCTAACCAGTCAAACACATCTGATGTGCGATTAGGAATAAAATATTGATGGAATTCATCCAGTGCTCCATACAAACTGCAGAATACCAGACTTAAAAGAAACAAGAGCTCAGTGCGCTTAACCTGATGGCGAAAGCAGCGCCAGGCAAGAAAACCAAGGAATGCGTATTCCCCAAAATGTACAATTTTATCCTGATATGGAAATAAATGAAGAGAAGGCAGTGCGCTTTGATGGGAAAACCAGAAAATCACTGCACAAAAGAAGGTTAATAATCCGGTATCGAAATATTGAAGGTGTTCCATTTTCATGATGAAGAATTTGTTTGATATTGCTGACAATTGTCTGCACCATTCTACGTTAAACCAGAAATTGTTGCTAACCAGACAAGCTAAGCTTTTAGCTGATCAGAACAATCTGTTAATCCAATTGGGCGCGGAGATTAAACCCATCGACAGGGTGGTTTTTTCGGACAGTCCTGTTCTTGTTGCTCCACGAGATTTACCACGCAGGCGTTTGGGAACGCTGAAGGGGCGTATTGCTCTACTGCATGCAGTTGCACATATTGAATTTTATGCGATCTATCTGGCCTGGGATATAATCTATCGATTCAGGGATCAACCGCAGCAATTTTATCTGGATTGGTTGCATGTCGCATCGGATGAAGCTGTTCATTTCATGCTGATTTGTGAACGATTGCGCGAGCTTGGTAGTGATTACGGCCAGCTCAGTGCGCACAAAGGACTGTGGGATGTTGCTGTTGATACTTCACATGATCTGCTCGCCAGACTGGCGCTAGTTCCTCGCTATATGGAGGCTCGCGGACTGGATGCCACGCCAGGCATGATCGAGCGCATGCGCGAGCATGGAGATCAAGCAAGCGCTGAGATTTTACAGCGCATTGTCGATGACGAGGTCGCGCATGTACGATACGGTAGCAAATGGTTTGTAAACATTTGTAAACAATGCTCACTAAATCCTGAACAAGCCTATTTTGATTGTTTGCAACAATACCTAAAAGGCACCATTCGTGGCCCGTTCAATCATGAGCTGCGAAAACAGGCAGGTTTTAGTGACCTGGAAATTAATCAACTGGAAAAACTTGCGCGTTGATAGAGCAATAAGAACGCTG
>DRLZ01000420.1 GCA_011322755.1 Crenotrichaceae bacterium | reverse complement strand
ATTGGTATTGAAGGTGAGGATTATCGTGCGCGAACACTGTATATACTCAGAGAGCTTGAGGAGGACAAACTTTCTGAACCGGTTGTTGTGGCGGGTCTGCAGATTGATGTTAATAAACCCGGGGTTATTCCCATACCCGAGCATGGCGGGGATGTACAGATACAGTTGAGCAACCTGGACGGGTCGTCAGTTAACGAACCAGTCAGCTTACAACTTAACTGGTTTGGGCGTACGCACGAACAGCGATGGCAGCGCGTGATTCAATGGTTGCCTGGAACGGACACAACTTACACGATTGATGGCGGGTTGCTGGAAGTGACGGCGAAACGACCAGCGCTTGTGCATGTGATCTTGATTTCATCAACTCAACCACCACTGGATATAACCCCGAAGCCACTGATAATAACAGCCTATCAAGCTGCACGCGGTGTTGATTATCAGATTCTGCATGTGGATCATTCGATCACACCATTACGCATCGATATCAGAAAAATATTCAATCAGGACAGTCAGAACAACACAGCTACAATCGAATATCAATGGCTTAATAAGCACAATCAATTGCTGGATACTGGTGAAATGACTGTTGCCACTGTTCCATCAATCTATGATCGGTTATCGGGAAAACAAAAAGATCTGATTGTTAGTGATCCTGTCAGATATTATATGAATGTTCCCGCAGAAGTCAGCAAGGTCAGGCTGATATCAACAGATTCCAGCAACCTGGTTAATGTTTACAACCAGCCTGCGCACTACCAAAAAAAACAGCGTATCCCTGAAAATGCTTATATTTCACTGGATAAAAAGAATTGGTTGCCATCCTGGTTTCAAATGTATCCAGTCAACCAGAAAACACTGTTGAAACAGCAAGCTGTGAGTAAACTTGCAGCACAGTATCGACCACCGCAGGATCGTGCTGAGCAGCAATCAGATGAGTATTTATGGCAAACCTATCAACCAGAACAACAAACAGAAGCACGTTCTATTTTAACTGTTATGGACAGTGTCGATTACCGGGATGAAGCGCTGGCTAATGTCTATTGCCAATTGCAACCCAATTCACAAAACCAGGTTGATTTGAAATCTTATGGAAATCTATCGCAGATTTCACCGCAACTGATCTATATCAGAAACAAAACAACAGATTTTCATGTGGAGGTTACTATTGATGACAAGCTCACATTAGACAGGCCAGCCATTGGCCAGCAGGGTGTATTCAGGTTGGCGAATATACGCAGTGGTCGACATCGCATCCTCATAACAACAGCTGGAGGCGGAAAGTGGTATCTCAATCATGTCAGTCACTGTAATACACAGACCTTGTTAAAAAAGCGTGTCTACAAATTAGCGAATCGCCAGCTAACCTTTATGTATAACAATGAAGAGCTTGAGGACAAGGTGTTCTCTGGACGGTTCTATACAACACAAAATAACCTCGAACGCTCTGTAATTAAAGTCAGCCTGGTACCATTACAAGAACACCCGATTCAGGAACTGCAAGAAAACTGGACGTTTACCCAGCGTCAATATGACATCAGACCTGCACAGGATCAACCATCTATCGTGTTGTATCGTCACGGATATTATCTTAATAGTGGAGAGATGTTTTTTATCCCGTTTCATGGCGATATGCCTGTCGGCTCATACCAGATCAAATTACAATTACTACAGGGTGCAAGCGGTTATGTCAGTTTATCGCTGGTTAAACCAGGTGATTATGAACAAATCCGCTTCTACCGCGAAACCAATGAACAGATTCAGTAATTCCATGGTTATGCTGATCTTTCTGTTCTGCACAGCAGTGAATGCGAAACCCTTCGCAGAGCTGTTTTCCAGCGCATTTCGCTCTGCAGCTTTCGTGATGCCCAGTGTTGATGAGTTAAGGCAAGTACAAAACGCATATCAATCAGAGTTGACTGGGCGCCCAATCTCAAACGCATGGGAGACATTGAAAATTCAGCGGATCGTTCAAAATGATGTGTTGTACCTTGTAGAAGCAAACGATCACCGCAAAGGCAGAGGCTTGTTTGCCGTTCACAACGGTGTTGGTGTAAAACCGTGGCTGATACAAGCGCCACATGCAAAATCGGATAAATATACTGGACGAATAGCATCACAGGTTTTTGCCGAGAGCAACGCCAAAGCAGCCATGTGGAATAGTGTTCCGAGAAAAACCCGCGCTGGGAATACAACAGCAGATATGGCGCATTTGAATGGTACATACTGGCAAACAGTGACAGAGGTTTTTGCCCGTCACTATGTGGATGGCAGAATCATACAGTTGCACGGCTTTGATCAATCGAAACGTCAATCTGCGGCAGGAAGAGACAGCGACATCATCATCAGTGCAGGCAATCAGCATCCACCGCACTGGGTGCAGGCTTTCGCAAGCTGCTTGAAAAAAACCATGTCTGTAAAGGTTAGTCTCTATCCATTCGATGTTCAGGAATTGGGGGCAACCACCAATGTCCAGAATCATCTTCTACAGCGACTCGGGTTTAATGGGTTTGTGCATATTGAAATGAGTTTGCCTGTACGTAAGCATCTCAAGACCAGTGCAAAATTCAGAACGCTGTTTCTGGACTGTCTTCAATGAATCAAAAAATCCTTGCTTTGATGATTATCAGTATCATGTGGATGCAGACCACAGTGGCTGCAATTGATGCAATGGAACTGGCGATGTTGAAACCTTACCAGGACAAGCCAATATTGTACTGGGATTCTGTTGTTGGTGAGCCATTGTCAATTGAGGATCAAGCGTCGCAGAATTACTCACTTCTTGACTACATGAGTGGAGATCAGCAAAAAATACGGCTGCATCAAGGTATGCAAAAGCGTTTTTACCTGCCTGCCTATGAACGTATCCGTTTGTATAACCCAGATCGGCAATTGAAACAAAACGATATCATTGCATACGTTTCCAATGGCAGTGGGTTACTTGCAAAAGCAAGTGGTTATCTCTCTAAAGATGGTCATTCATTCATTATTTCTCCGCAATCCTCGATACCCCTGATCGTTGATATCCAGATCTCAGATTCTGAGGATAAAGACCATAAAACGCTTGATCTGGACGTATTGATATCAAGGCGGGAATTATTGAACCAACTGGCTCCGTATCCTGATCTGCAGTGGCTTGCCGGTCAACACGTCTGGTTGCAGTCGTCATTTCTTGCACCACAGCCTTACTGGACGATGCTGCCATATCAACCGCACTATTTGAGTCTGCAAGGACCTGCAAGAATACAGTTAAAACATCGCTTCCAGTACGAACAACATGCTACAGCGCTGTTTCAGGATTACAGGATCAGTTACAGGCTTGATGATCAGCCACCGCGAGTGCTGGATTTCAGAACAGGCGCGGAGAGTAGCTCGCAGACACGTGTCAACATGCAGACGCAGACTCTAGGGCGTGTGCTACAGACTTACCTTGAAATACCGCCTGGACAACATCGACTGGAACTGGTTGCGGATAGAACTGTGTATGTTCAGGTGTTGAAACAGACAGAAAACATCTATTTACTACCATGGCTTAATCAGCCACAACTGACACTACAACAGGTACGTGAAAACAATCAACTGGCTCAACAGCTGTTGCTGGAAATGAATGCACTGGCTCAATTTATGGTGCGGGACAATGGCAGAAAGGCGTCTGCATTAACAGCTCAGTCTTTATTTGAAAAAGCGGCTTTACAACACAGTTACTATCCGCAAGCATTGGCTGATGTACGTAAACTTGGTGGACAGTATACTTTTTACCGCGATCTTCTACCCGCTGTTAAACAGTCATCAGAAGATCAATTTACTGCTTATTTCATTACTAAAACGCTTAGAGCAATAAGAACTCGACAAGAAGATCCTGTGTTATCGAAACAACATCAGTCTGCAGCGCTTAAGCGCCTCGGCTATGCTTATTTCAGCCCTGTCGCAAAAAAACCTGGTGTGGATCGTTATCTGTTGCCAAATCGACTGGTTGAAACCCGGATCAGATTGATTGCCGATAAGCGCTTATGT
>DRLZ01000419.1 GCA_011322755.1 Crenotrichaceae bacterium | reverse complement strand
GTCCAATTTCATGTGATTGAATAACTTTCAGTGTTTATTTCTGATCATTTAATATTCATACATCTCCAAACAAGCCATCTCAAACTTTGCAATGGTACAGTCGCAATAGCATATCTTATGGTGTTGAACTGTCTGAATTTGAGCCAGATGTAGATTGATGTATCATTGCAGCTTGTCCATGTTAACAGTCAAAATAAGCTGAAGTGGTGTGCGCTATGATTTAATCTGGTTTCCAGTCATTTCTGTTTGATTGCATTTAATCTGATTGACTGGTGAGTTAGAATAGACACTCATTGTGGGTGGGTTCTGACAGAAGTGGCTTCCTCGCTGTGTCTCCCTTTCCGTGAATTTGACACGATATTTCCAGATTATTTCATGAAAAAATTTATTTTTATTACCGGTGGTGTTGTTTCTTCTTTGGGAAAAGGCATTACCGCATCGGCACTTGCTACTTTGCTGGAAGGGCGTGGACTGAATGTATCGATGACCAAACTCGATCCGTATCTGAATGTTGATCCTGGAACCATGAGTCCTTTTCAGCATGGCGAAGTGTTTGTGACTGATGATGGCGCTGAAACTGATCTGGATCTTGGTCACTACGAACGTTTCGTTAATACGACCATGTTGCGCAAGAATAATTACACCACTGGCCAGATTTATGAACGGGTGTTACGCAAGGAGCGTAAAGGTGATTATCTGGGCCAGACTATTCAGGTTATTCCGCATATTACCGATGAAATTCAACGGGTTATTCATGAAAGCGCGGGTGATGCCGATGTTGTACTCGTCGAAATCGGTGGTACGGTTGGTGATATTGAATCCTTGCCTTTTCTGGAAGCGATCCGGCAAATGGGGATTAAATTACCAGCCGAAGATACGCTGTATATCCATCTCACTCTGATCCCATATATTCGTTCTGCTCATGAGATTAAAACCAAGCCAACCCAGCATTCAGTGAAAGAATTGCGCAGTATCGGTATTCAGCCAGATGTACTGGTCTGCCGTTCAGAAGAGATATTGCCCGATAACGAACGCAGTAAAATTGCATTATTCACCAATGTAAACGAGCAAGCTGTTATTTCCGCGATTGATGCGGATTCAATCTATCGCATCCCGATTTTGCTGCATGAACAAGGGCTGGATGATATTGTCACCAAAAAACTGGGGTTGAACGTACCTCCGGCTAATTTGTCCGAGTGGCAGCGGGTTATCGACGCGCTTGAAAATCCTCAGAGAGAGGTTACTGTGGCGATGGTTGGAAAATATATCGACCACTCGGATGCGTATAAATCGCTGAGTGAAGCGATGGTTCATGCCGGTATACAGTCGCGTACCCGTATTAAAACCGTTAAGGTTGATTCGGAGGATCTGGAAAAAGGTTGTCTGGATGTTTTGCATGACTGTGACGCGATTCTGGTGCCGGGAGGTTTCGGTGAACGCGGAATTGATGGAAAGATTCTGGCAGCATGTTATGCGCGTGAGCATAACATTCCCTACTTGGGTATTTGTCTGGGGATGCAGGTTGCGGTGATTGATATTGCCCGCTCGGTTGCCGGGCTTGATGGTGCCTACAGTACTGAGTTTCAACCAAAAACACCGTATCCGGTGATCGCTTTGATTACTGAGTGGGAAGATGAAAACGGTGAAAAGATGTATCGTGGTGCCGACAGTGATCTGGGAGGAACCATGCGTTTGGGCGCACAGCAATGTAAGCTGGTAGCCGGTACGCTGTCGCACCAGCTCTACGGAACAGATATTATAAAGGAACGTCACCGGCATCGTTATGAGTTTAATAACGCATACCGGGATGTGCTGGAGCAGGCGGGAATGAAAATAGCAGGGACTTCGGTTGATGGGGAGCTGGTGGAAATGATTGAAATTCCAGAACATCCGTGGTTTGTGGCGTGTCAGTTTCATCCTGAATTCACCTCGACACCACGTAAAGGTCACCCGTTATTCACTGGATTTGTTGAAGCAGCTAACAGTTACCGGAATAACAAAGGAGCATAAGGAATAATAGGATATGGAAATTTGTGGATTTAAAATTGGTCTGGATCAGCCTTTCTTTCTGATTGCAGGGCCGTGCGTAATCGAAAGTGAACAGTTGGCGCTGGATACTGCCGGATATCTAAAGGAATTGACCACGGAACTTGGTATCTCCTTTATTTATAAATCATCTTTTGATAAGGCAAACCGCTCATCATTGCAAAGTTTTCGTGGTTTGGGGTTTGATCGTGGTCTGGAAATTCTCGATAAGATCAAACGGCAGATTGGAGTCCCAGTCCTCAGTGATGTGCACGAGGATACGCCCATCGATCAGGTTGCAGAGGTACTGGATGTGTTGCAAACCCCTGCATTTTTGTGTCGACAGACTAACTTTATTCAGAAGGTGGCGAGCGCAGGGCTGCCGGTAAATATTAAAAAAGGCCAGTTTCTGGCTCCCTGGGATATGAAGCATGTGGTCGATAAAGCCAGAGCAACCGGGAATCAGCAGATCATGGCATGTGAACGCGGTGTCAGTTTTGGATATAATAATCTGGTATCGGATATGCGTTCGCTGGCAATCATGCGGGAAACAGAATGCCCTGTTGTTTTTGATGGAACCCATTCAGTTCAGCTGCCGGGGGGTAAAGGCACCGCATCTGATGGTCAGCGTGAGTTTGTTCCTGTGCTGGCGCGAGCAGCGATTGCAGTTGGTGTAGCTGGTTTGTTCCTTGAAACCCACCCGGATCCGGAACAAGCGCTGAGTGATGGCCCGAATGCATGGCCAATGCATCGCATGAAAGAGCTGCTGACAGTTCTGATGGAGGTCGATTCGCTGGTTAAAAAAACCACATTTCTGGAAAACACATTGTAATGCTATTACGGCGAACTCGCTGTATAATAGCTGCACTGTGAATTCTGATGAGAAATTCAAAGTATTGATTTGCCCCACATGGCCTGCTTTTTTGGATTGACTGTTTAAAATCGAATGCTTGCATAGAGTAGATTTGGTTTGGGCAGCGACACGACAAAGTCTGTGGGAACCATACAGAATGTATTCAAACACTTATATCAACTTAGGGAAAGAAAAATAGATGAGTAAAATTGTCGATGTGCTTGCACGCGAAGTATTGGATTCAAGAGGCAATCCTACAGTCGAAGCTGATGTTATTCTGGCATCTGGAGTACGAGGTCGAGCGATTGTTCCGTCTGGCGCATCAACCGGAAAACGTGAAGCGCTCGAGTTGCGTGATAATGAACCAGACCGTTATTTGGGCAAAGGCGTCACCAAAGCAGTTACCTATTTGCAGACTGAAATCAAGGATGTATTAACCGGAATGAGTGTGCTTGATCAGGCTGCAATTGATCAGGCGATGATTGATCTGGATGGTACCCCGAATAAAGGTCGCCTTGGTGCCAACTCAATGCTTGCCGCATCAATGGCTGCAGCACATGCAGCTGCGAAACAAGGGGAAATTCCGTTATTTCGCTATTTTAACCAGTCAGGCGATTTTTTAATGCCGGTTCCGATGATGAATATCATCAACGGTGGCGCTCATGCGGACAATAAAGTTGATTTACAGGAGTTTATGATTATTCCTGTCGGTGCGCCGACGTTCAAGGAAGCGCTGCGCTATGGTACTGAAATCTTTCATCATCTTAGAAAAGTCCTGTCTGGAATGGGGTTAAATACATCAGTTGGTGATGAAGGTGGTTTTGCTCCCGATCTTGGCTCAAATGAGCAAGCAGTCAAAGTGATTATGGAGGCGATTGACAAGGCTGGTTATCAAGCTGGAAAAGATGTCTATATTGGTCTGGACGTTGCCAGTTCAGAATTCTACGAAAATGGAAAATACAATCTGGATGCTGAAGGCGTATCGCTTACAGCTGAGGAATTTATCGACTATCTGGCTGACTGGGTCAATAATTACCCGATTATTTCAATTGAAGATGGGCTGGCTGAAGAAGACTGGGCTGGCTGGAAAAAACAGACTGAGCAACTTGGTGGCAAGGTGCAGCTTGTTGGCGATGATTTGTTTGTAACCAATCCAGAAATACTTAAGCGCGGCATTGATGAGAACATAGCCAATTCGATTCTGATTAAAGTCAATCAGATCGGTACCTTGACTGAAACCTTCCAGGCAATGGATATGGCGCGGGAAGCTGGTTACAGTTCTGTGGTATCACATCGTTCAGGTGAAACTGAAGATACAACGATAGCTGACCTGGCTGTTGCAACCAGTGCCGGACAAATCAAGACTGGGTCTCTGAGTCGTTCAGACCGGGTTGCCAAGTATAACCAGCTGCTTCGCATTGAAGAGCAGTTAGGTGATAAGGCGGTTTATCCTGGTTTAAGCGTCTTCCCGCATCTGAAATAAAATCATTGTCATGAGCAAGCTGCTTATCCCCGTTCTGGTCATCGTGTTGCTTGGTTTGCAACATCGACTGTGGATTGGGGATGGTGGCTTGATGATGATTCATAATTACCATCAGCAAGTAGATACATT
>DRLZ01000418.1 GCA_011322755.1 Crenotrichaceae bacterium | reverse complement strand
TAATTTCAAAAGAAATCGACATCATGGCAGAGAAAAAAATCAGATTCGAAGTCAATCCAGACCCGACGCATCCAGATTCAATCGAGAAATACGATTATGAAATCAAGCCGGAAATGATCGAGGTCTGGGATGGAAAACGTATCGCTTGGGCGATTGCAATTCTATCAACGCTTATTTTGATTCCAGTGATTTATTTATTACTCGATAGCTACTGGGGAAACGACGCAAATGATTTGCAAAACCAGCTACAAACCCAGGCTAAATCCAATGAATCGTCAATAACAACAGAGCGTATTAAACCCGGCTCACCTGTTGCTGCGAGTCCGGTAACAACTGATCGCGAGCTGAATTTGAATGTAGAACAAGCAATTGTTGCACCTGCAAAACAAAGCCAATCAGACATTCAAACCACACAGAATGACCTGGACGTATTGATTTCCAAGGTAAATCAACGGCAAAGCAATCCCATTCCTGCAGCGACAAGACAAGCAATTACAGAGTCAACAATTGCTCAAACAGAAGTCAGGATGACCAAATTAGAACAAACACTGCCTGTTGCGGATCAGCAGTCAGCTGTCCCGACAAGTCAATCTGAAAAAACCGGTTCAGATTCTGCTCCAGTTGCGACGAAATCAACAACAACGCTTTCCCAAGACATTCAAACACCAGCTATAACACAACCCCGAAAATCAAAACATGTTAGTCGCGCGATGGTGGTAACAAACGTCATTAAGCGGGAACCGGTTGGCGAGAATATTGAAACAGTACAAATCAACAAAGACGCAGACACCAGATTATTCTACTTTACAGAAGTCAATGGACTGGCAGGTCAAGTGATTACCTATCGATGGTTATATGAGGGCATATTAATCTTCAGTAAAAATATTTCAGTGACAGGAAACAAAACCTGGCGCAGTTATATTAACAAACATATTCCGCGCTCAATGACAGGGCGCTGGAGTGTAGAACTACTTGATTCAAAAGGCAATCTTCTTGCAGTGAACCACTTCAATGTTTTATAAGCCACTTATCAGGCATTTTTTCCACGTAATTTGTTTGAAATCTTGAGAAACATCAACGCCGCCAGCAAATAAAATATCCCGAGTGACACCGCCACAATTGGCACCCACTGAATTCCATTTTCAAGCGTTTGTTTTGGAATAAATATTGCCGAAAAATGTGCAAACGATAAGATTGCCATAAAATTACTGAAATATTTAATCAGTCTGGCAAGCCCCGCTGATGCTGGTTTTGATGGTATTTGCGGTTGATTTATTGAGATCTCGTCAGAGTGTCTCTTCCTTTTTTCATTTCTGGATCGCTCCCGTGCCTTGGCTTTTTCCTGCTTTTTATAGGTCTCGATACCTTTCGCAATGCCTTTTGCGATCAGCTTTGTTTCACTTTTTGTCTGACCGGGAGCCTGAGTTGCATTGGCTATTTTTTCAGCTTCGTCTTTGATTGCCTGTGCCGCTTGAGCTTCAAAGGATATTTGTTTGTCTGTTTGATTTTTTTTCAACATGCACTCACCTGTTATCCATTGTTGTCGCTTTCATCCAGGGTTTATCGTATTACAAAAGATAATCTATAAGAAGTCTGCCTGAATCTTCATCTGCGCATCAGTCTTGCACCCTGAATCGCCATTATAACTGAATAAAAGCAGTTGTTTTATGTTCGTTGCAAACCATGAATTGCAAACCTGATGACAATCAGATCACTACAGGATAGCATCTCTATCATTGTCCTGAGATATCTCATATATAATAGCTGGCTGTGGAAACCCTACTTGTGACTATGGATTCAAAATGACCGAAAAATCTCCAAACGCTTCGTTATTTCGGGAACAACTGGACAAGCGTATTTTATTGCTTGATGGTGCTATGGGTACCATGATTCAGCGCTACAAGCTGGAAGAAGATGATTATCAAGGTGCTCGTTTTTCTGATTGGAAATCTGATCTTAAAGGCAATAATGACTTATTGTCATTAACTCGCCCTGATATTATCCAATCCATTCATCGTGCGTATCTTGAAGCAGGCGCCGATATTCTGGAAACAAATACATTCAACGCAACCCGGATTGCGATGGCTGATTATTCCATGGAACATCTGGTTCATGAGATTAATGTAGAATCCGCACGCCTGGCTAAACAAGTTGCTGAAGAATTCACAGCCAGCAATCCTGATAAACCACGTTTCGTTGCCGGTGTACTTGGTCCAACCAACCGCACCGCGTCAATTTCTCCGGATGTCAACGATCCCGGGTTTCGCAATACTGATTTTGACAGTCTGGTTGAGTCCTATACTGAAGCGATTGATGGTTTGGTCATCGGTGGGGCTGATTTGTTGCTGGTCGAAACCGTATTCGATACACTGAATGCCAAAGCCGCGTTGTTTGCCATTGAAACCTATTTTGAAGATAAAGGGTTGCAACTGCCAATCATGATTTCAGGTACGATTACCGATGCATCCGGCCGCACTTTAACCGGACAAACCGGTGAGGCATTCTGGAATTCACTCAGTCACTGTAAGCCTGTTTCATTTGGTCTGAATTGTGCGCTGGGAGCAAAAGAGCTGCGTCCTCATATTGAAGAGTTCTCGAGCATTTGCAATACCTATGTGTCAGCACATCCAAATGCTGGTTTACCGAATGAGTTTGGTGAATATGATGAAAGCCCTGAAAACATGGCAAACGATGTTGAAGAATGGGCTGCCAGTGGTTTTCTGAATATTATCGGCGGGTGCTGTGGCAGTACACCGGAACATATCAAGGCAATTGGTGAAGCTGTCGCCAAACATCCTCCACGCAAAATTCCTGATATCCCAAGAGCCTGCCGTTTATCAGGATTAGAACCGATGAATATTGAGCAGGACAGCTTGTTTGTTAATGTCGGTGAGCGTACTAATGTTACGGGATCAGCCCGGTTTCGAAAACTGATAGAAGCTGAAGACTATGAAACAGCGTTAGAAGTTGCACTCCAGCAAGTAGAAAATGGTGCGCAGATTATTGATATCAATGTCGATGAGGGCATGCTCGATTCAAAAGCGGTGATGGTGCGTTTCTTGAATCTGGTTGCCTCTGAACCGGATATTTCCAAAATCCCTATTATGATTGATTCGTCAAAATGGGATGTTCTTGAGGCTGGATTGAAATGTGTCCAGGGCAAGTGTGTAGTGAACTCCATCTCCATGAAAGAAGGAGAGGATGCATTTCGCAGACAAGCCAGGCTGGTTAGACGTTATGGTGCAGCTGCAGTGGTAATGGCATTTGATGAACAAGGGCAGGCAGATACTTGTGAGCGCAAAGTGGAAATTTGCACACGCGCGTATAAAATTCTCACCGAAGAAATCGGTTTCCCGCCAGAAGATATTATTTTCGATCCAAATATATTTGCTGTAGCAACCGGTATTGAAGAACATAATCGTTACGGTCTGGATTTTATTCAGGCAGTCGAAATTATTAAAAAAACACTGCCTTATGCACTCACCTCTGGCGGTGTTTCCAATGTCTCTTTTTCCTTTCGTGGCAATAATTTCATGCGCGAAGCCATTCACGCTGTGTTTTTGTACCATGCGATACGAGTTGGTTTTGACATGGGTATTGTTAACGCCGGTCAGTTATCCATTTACGAAGATATTCCAGAACAATTACGCGATTGTATCGAAGATGTCATTCTCGCCAGAGACCCGGGCGCTACAGAACATTTGCTTGAATTAGCAGAAAATTACCAGGGAAAAGGTGCAAAAAAAGATGATCAGACAGCGCTTGAATGGCGTTCCTGGTCGATTGAAAAACGTATGGAACACGCCTTGGTTAAAGGCATTACCGAGTTTATTGATGACGATGCAGAACAGGCACGTGTTGAGCTAGGCAGTCCACTCCTGGTAATCGAAGGGCCATTGATGGCAGGAATGAACGTGGTTGGTGATTTATTTGGTGCCGGAAAAATGTTTTTGCCACAAGTTGTCAAATCGGCACGGGTAATGAAAAAAGCGGTTGCTTACCTGATGCCGTTTATGGAGCAGGACAAAGCCGGAGAAAATCAGTCAGCCGGCAAAATACTCATGGCAACTGTAAAAGGTGATGTTCATGATATTGGCAAAAATATTGTTGGGGTCGTGTTGCAATGTAATAACTTTGAAGTCATTGATTTGGGCGTCATGATTCCTTGTGAACAGATTCTGAAAGTTGCTCGTGATGAAAATGTCGATATTATCGGTCTTAGCGGACTGATTACACCGTCACTGGATGAAATGGTTCATGTTGCAAAAGAAATGCAACGTCAAGGTTTTAGCATCCCATTATTGATTGGTGGGGCAACAACATCACGTATCCATACAGCGGTAAAAATTGCCCCGAATTATGATAACGCAGCTGTTTATGTCACCGACGCTTCACGTGGAGTCGGTGTCGCGTCCAGTCTGCTGAGTGAATCGAGTGCAGAGTATGTTAATTCAATCAAGTCAGAATATGAGCAGTTAAGAACGCGCCATGCAGGGCGTAAATCTTCAGTTAAACAATTACCCATTGAAAAAGCGCGCAGCAATGCCATGCAAACCAGTTGGGAGGATTATCAACCACCCACACCCGCGTTCCTGGGCGAAAAAGTATTCGAAAATTATCCGCTGGATGAAATTGCTGAATATATTGACTGGTCGCCTTTTTTTCAAACCTGGGAACTTGCAGGCAGTTATCCCAAAATACTGCAGGATGAGGTGGTTGGCGAGCACGCACGCAGTTTGTTTGAAGATGCAAAAAAAATGCTTGAAACAATCATTACCGAGCAATGGTTAACAGCAAAAGCAGTCATTGGTTTTTATCCGGCTGCAGGGCAGGGCGATGATGTCGTGTTGTATGATGACGAGAATCGAAACACTGCCTCAGAAACATTGTATTTTCTGCGACAGCAGACCGACAAACCGCCAGGTCAGCCAAATTACTGTTTAGCTGATTTTGTCGCGCCAAATGGAAGAGGCGATTATATCGGCGGCTTCGCAGTCACCACAGGTATTGGTATCGAAGAGCATTTACAACAATTTGAGAAAGACCATAACGATTATGATTCAATCATGTTAAAAGCCTTGGCAGATCGCTTGGCTGAGGCATTTGCAGAATTAATCCATAAGCGCGTCCGTACTGAATTCTGGGGCTATGTGGAAAATGAGCAATTATCAGATCAAGAACTCATTAAAGAAAAATATATCGGAATAAGACCAGCACCGGGTTATCCTGCGTGTCCGGATCATACTGAAAAAACCACCTTGTTTAAGCTGCTTGATGTTGAAAACAAAACAGATATTATACTAACTGATGGCTTCGCCATGTACCCGGCATCATCCGTGAGCGGTTGGTATTTCTCTCACCCTGAATCACGGTATTTTAATGTTGGGCGCATTGCAAAAGACCAGGCGGAAGACTACGCAAATCGAAAAAAACAGTCAGTGGAAGCCATTGAACGTGCTTTGGCCCCAATATTAAGTTACGACCCGGAATAAGATTATCGTTGAACTAAAAAGCAGCTTATGCAATCGATCAACTCAAAATTTATACTCTATGGAACAGAGGGTTGTCACCTTTGTGATGAAGCCAGAGACCTGGTCGACCTGGTTTTGGCGACAATGACAGATCAGCTTGATTATCCAACAATTGACATTGCTGACGATGCACATTTAGTTGAGCAATATGGCACGTCCATCCCCGTACTTAAAGCGATACAGCTCGAGCATGCGCTTTATTGGCCGTTTGATGCAAAACAGATCAACGAATTTATCCGAAAACTATGACACAACCCTGTCTGGCTAATGAAAAGCATCTGTTGTTACACTTGATAAACTGACTTGGAAGCAACTCAAACCACAAAACGTTGAGCAAAACCAAAAACTGAAGAACAATTCAGTCAGTTCAGGAAACTGTCACCTTAATTGTGATGAAACCTGTTCGTCAATGGCCACTGGAAGTTATACCTTCTTGGGCTTGCAACGATCACCTTGTTTGGGCAGCGAAGTATCGACACGAGGTTTTGGCAGGAGATGTCGGCTCAAATGCCGAGGATTGTTGCGTGAAATAGCACAGAGTGAAGTCTGTAAAGGCGATATGTTTTATGTTGAAAAAAAACAGATGACCGCCCTGCGACAATTTGCCACATTCCATATTTTCAGTATATTGCTATACTTATTAGCGACTGAGTTGAAGCAATTCATTTTATGTTGCTTCTTTGCACGAAAGTGCATTTCCTCCTCTTGATGGCAGGGCGTGAAAACCCCTGTCATTTTTTTTGTCTACAGGAATTGAATCAAGACAAGGAATACCCGGTAATTTTTTACGGCTGTTACTGCGACAATTTGCCACATTCCATTTATTACAAATATTGCTATACTTATAAGCGACTGAGTTGAAGCAATTCATTTTATGTTGCTTCACTGCACGAAAGTGCGTTTCCTCCTCTTGATGGCAGGGTTGAACAACCCTGTCATTTTTTTTGCCTACCGTTTTACAGGTATAAAATAGGGAAGGGAGCACTCTGTGCATGCACAATACGCCAATTCTTGTGCTCGGCTGTATTGACATGACTGAGTTGAATAAATCAACTTGCGCTTAATAGCGCGCCTCCTCTTGATAGCAGGGTTTATGTTCTTACTGCTAGACTGCAAAACAGAGAGTCCCTCTCCCTAGAATGCGAAGATTACACCTGTTTTATTCAAACCGCAATAGCCATGAGGATTTTTCGCTAAATATTGTTGATGTTCCATTTCGGCATAATAATATGCCAAAACAGGACGTATTATCGTTGTGATTTTTCCAAAACTCGCCTGCGTAAGACATTTCTGATAGATTAATTGTGTGCTTTCGGCCAGTTCCTGTTGTTGTTTATTGAATGTAAAAATAACAGACCGATACTGGCTGCCAGAATCATTTCCCTGTCGCATACCTTGTGTCGGGTCATGTGTTTGCCAAAAATGTCTTAATAAAGATTCATAACTCACAATAGCCGGATCAAATACAACTTTAACGACTTCTGCATGTCCTGTGTTTCCAGTGCAAACTTCCTTGTAGAGCGGATGTGGAGTGCAGCCTCCACTGTAACCAACTGATGTTGAATAAACTCCGTGTAATTCCCAAAACCGTTTTTCAGGACCCCAGAAACAGCCCATACCAAAGATCGCTTGTTCCAGACCTGTTGGAAAGGGTTCTACGATCAAATTTTGATTGACATAGTGGGTGTCACTGACGGGGAGTGGCTCCCAGCGTCCTGGAAGCGCTGTATCACAATGGACTGACATAAAATGGACCCGCTGTTTCACGTTTAGGATAATCAATGTTACATTGAAACAATGAAATTACATACTCATAAACTTGTCTTCGTTAAACTGTCAAGACTCATGATTGGCGTCATTCTACTGTATTTGTCCGGGTGTGTTTATTTACGCCTGCTGGAGCTGAAAAATCAATTTGAAGATTTTGATCAGTATATCGAGATAACAACTGATTCTACATTTTCACTTTTTTTCAAGGAGCCGGTATTACACAAGGACGACATTATTACCTTATCCAGACTCAATCCAACCAGAAAAATTATTCTTCCCGATGGAGAGGAATGGGTGTATCACTTTGTTAAACAATACAAAGCAAATGCGCCTGATCAACAAAACCCTGTTTCACTGATCTTTCGATTTAAATTCGAC
>DRLZ01000417.1 GCA_011322755.1 Crenotrichaceae bacterium | reverse complement strand
CGCCCCGGTACGGATGTCGCTGTTACCTGGGGGATGCTCTGGCATCTGTTTGAAAATGGCTGGGAGGATAAGGATTTTATCACTGATCGGGTTTACGGCATGGACGAGATTCGCAAAGAAGTTGCCAAATGGGATCCTGCTACGGTGGAACGAGTCAGCGGAGCCAAGCCAGAACAACTACTGCGTGCAACTCAATTGATGGCTGAACACCGTCCTGGTACCTTCATCTGGTGCATGGGTGGAACCCAGCATACAATAGGCAACAATAATACCCGCGCTTATTGCATCTTCCAGCTGGCGCTGGGTAATATGGGCGTTGAAGGTGGTGGAACCAATATTTTTCGTGGTCATGATAATGTTCAGGGTGCAACAGATCTTGGTCCCAATACGCATACATTACCTGCTTATTACGGTTTGACCGAAGCTGCCTGGAAACATTGGGCAAGTGTTTGGGATGTTGATTTTGACTGGCTCTCAGCCCGTTTTGATCAAGGCATGTATGACGATGGGACAGGTAAAAAGAAAGCCATGAACATGAATGGCATTCCGGTTTCTCGCTGGTACGACGGGGTGTTGGAAGACAAGGCGAATATTTCCCAGCGGGACAATATCAAAGCCATGGTATTCTGGGGGCATGCGCCGAATAGTCAGGTGCGCAATGTTGAAATCAAACAGGCAATGGAAAAGCTGGATTTGCTTGTGGTGATTGATCCGTATCCATCCAATACTGCTGTACTCCACGAGCGCAACAACAATACTTATCTACTGCCTGCATGTACACAGTTTGAGACCAGAGGTTCGCTTACCTCATCAAACCGTTCACTGCAGTGGCGCGACCAAGTCATTGAGCCACTGTTTGAGTCACGCCCAGATCACACCATTATGTACCAGCTTGCCAAACGACTGGGGTTTGCCGAGCAATTCACCCGGCACATCCGGGTTGAGAATGACGAACCGGTGATTGAAGATGTGATGCGTGAATACAATAAAGGCGCATGGACAATCGGCTATACAGGCCAAAGCCCTGAGCGCATCAAACTGCATCAGCAAAACTGGCATACATTCAATACCACCACACTGAAAGCCGAAGGTGGCCCATGTGATGGCGAGACCTTTGGTTTGCCGTGGCCGTGCTGGGGGACACCCGAGCAAAAACACCCGGGCACTCATATTCTTTACGACACCAGTAAGCCAGTCAGACAAGGCGGATTGGCATTTCGCGCACGTTTTGGCGTCGAACGCGATGGTCAATCATTGCTGGCTGGCAATGCCGCTCCAAAAGGTGCCGAGATGGACGGCGGTTATCCTGAATTTTCAGCCGCACTGCTTAAAGAGCTTGGCTGGTGGGATGATTTGACTGAATCTGAGAAGCTACTGGCAGAAGGTAAAAACTGGAAAACTGATCGCTCCGGTGGCATCCAGCGAGTCGCGATCAAACACGGCTGTGCGCCTTTTGGTAACGCAAGAGCGCGTTGTGTGGTGTGGACATTTCCTGACCCGGTTCCCATTCACCGTGAGCCGTTGTATACAAAACGTCGTGATCTGGTCAAGGAGTTTCCAACCTACAAGGATAGAAAAGCGTTCTTTCGTTTGCCGACACGTTATCAATCAATCCAGCAAACGGATTTCAGCAAGAATTTCCCGCTGACCATGACCAGCGGACGTTTGGTTGAATACGAAGGTGGCGGCGATGAAACCCGTTCCAACCCGTGGCTGGCTGAATTACAGCAAGAAATGTTTGTTGAAGTCCATCCAGCTGATGCTAACAATGCAGGTGTGCGTCACCAGCAACAAATCTGGCTGGAAGGACCGGAAGGTGGAAAAATCAAGGTTATGGCATTTGTAACGCCAAGAGTACCCAGAGGTGTGGTTTTCATGCCGTTTCATTTTGCCGGACATTTTCAGGGCGAGGATCTGCGTAGCCGTTATCCACAAGGCAGTGATCCCTATGTGCTGGGTGAATCATGCAATACAATTTTTACCTATGGATATGATTCGGTGACAGCGATGCAGGAAACCAAGGTGTCGTTGTGCCGCATTATTCCTGATTCACCAGTAAACCGGAAATCCGGCACGGAGGTCAGCTGATGGCGCGGATGAAGTTTCTGTGTGATGTTGATCGCTGTACCGAGTGTAATGCCTGTGTCACCGCGTGCAAAAATGAAAACGAAGTACCGTGGGGAATTAATCGTCGCCGCGTAGTTGTTATTGACGATGGTCAACCAGGTGAAAAGTCGGTATCGGTAGCCTGTATGCATTGTACAGATGCACCTTGCCAGGCAGTGTGTCCGGTTGACTGTTTTTATACTACAGAGGACGGACTGGTTTTGCACGACAAGGATTTATGTATCGGTTGCGGTTATTGTTTGTATGCGTGCCCGTTTGGTGCGCCGCAGTTTCCAAAAGATGATTTGTTTGGCGAGCGCGGAAAAATGGACAAATGTACTTTCTGCGCTGGCGGACCTGAGCAAGATCATTCTGAGGAAGAATTTGAAAAATATGGACGTAATCGTCTGGCTGAAGGCAAACTGCCGTTGTGCGCCGAAATGTGTTCGAGCAAAGCGTTGATTGCTGGTGATGCGGATATTATTTCCAATCTGTATCGTGATCGTATCACCCGTCGAGCGGGTCGGCCAGATTATTCTCAGGATCAGTCAACAGAGCAGTCGAGCAAGCAAGAACCACCGTGGGGCTGGGATACCGCATACCAGAAATCATGAAATTATTGTCGTTTGTTCAATACATTACCGTAGTGCTTGTTTTTAGCCTGGTTAGTGCCTGTAGCGACGATGCAGGTGTTACCCTGCATGAAGCGCATGTATACAAAGGCAATGTAGATGTGCATAAAGAGAGTGCGCAAATACGTGAACAGCGCTTGCAACTGCGTGCACGACAGGTATTCACAGACAGGTAGCGTTGATGAATTCCATGCGTTCTTTCATTTCTGCTGGCCTGAGGAGCCTTTGTCGGCTGGGTCTTGTTTTGCTTGTTGTTCTGTTGTCACCGATTGCAGGTGGTTCTGAGTCACAAATTCTCCAGCAACCTGTACAAGCGACAGGTCAGACATGGGATTTCGCTAACGCCAATAGCAACACCAGAACAACAGTTAACCCGCGTTCTCACGTCTGGCGAAAAGTGCGCGAAGGTGGCGCTGGTTATAGCGCTGTGAAGACTCCTGAAGCAGGACAATTAATTCAGTCAAACGGTGAAGTCTGGCGTAGAATCCGTAACGGTCCTCTTGCCAAATACGGTGCATGGGCAATGATTGCAACTGTTGTTGGATTGGCGTTTTTTTATACGGTTCGTGGACAGGTCAAACTTGATTTTGAGCGTACGGGACAGACATTATTGCGCTGGACTGTATTTGAGCGTTTCATTCACTGGTATACAGCATTATTATTCTTATTACTGACCATCACCGGACTCAGTATTCTTTACGGTCGCAGCCTGCTAATTCCTATGCTAGGTCATGAAAGTTTTGCGGTTTGGGCATCCTGGGCCAAGTTAATACATAACTATGCTGGTCCGCTGTTTATGGTCGGATTGTTTACCATGGTCGTCATCTGGTTTAAGGATAATATTCCTGATCGCTACGATTTGAATTGGTTTAAAGCCTTCGGAGGGCTGGTTGGTAGCAAACATCCTTCTGCAGCACGGATGAATGCTGGAGAGAAAGCCTGGTTCTGGTTGTTGTTCTGGTGTGGAATGATGATTTCTTTGACTGGTTTGGTGCTTGATTTTCCTGTTGTAGAGCAACAGCGTTTTATTTTGCAGATCAGCCATATTATTCATTTAAGTTGTGCGATTTTGCTGATGATTGGAGCGTTGGGACACATCTATATTGGCACACTTGGTACCGAAGGGGCGCTTGAAGGCATGATTGGCGGTGAAGTCGATGAAGCCTGGGCAAAACAACACCATGATGTGTGGTATGAAGACATGCTTGAACAACAGCGACAGATGAAAAAAGACGGCTCTGCGCATAAAGCCATGAACAGATTGCGCGATATTTCACAAACATCAATTGAACAACCAGAGTCTTAAAACGATTCAAACAGAATGGTCTGCACATGCCTTATTCAAAAATTAACCCGGACGAAATGATATTGCGAGATCATCTCGCATATGATCGAACCTTGCTGGCAAATGAAACAACACTTTTAGCTTATTTGCGAACCGCAATGGCGTTGCTTGCAGCGGGAGCAACGCTATTCAGGTTGTTTTCTGAGGATCCATTTTTTCAGATTCTTGGGATGATCATGCTGGTGCTCGGTGTGCTGATCGCTGGAATAGGCGTATTTCGCTTTTTTGCAATCACCAAACGGCTGAAAATATTGCATGAAAAGGTTGAAACAACATAAGGAGTGAGGAGGTGTTTGATCCATCGCAGAACAAGTTTGTTCTGGAGTGGTAAAAAAGACCCGAATGGCTCTCTCTACTCAAAATCCATACTCACGAACCCGGAATTATTTCAGTATGCTCGATATCAATGAAGCACAGCGAGAAAATCATATCGCTTTCTTAAACCTGGGCTTTCGTCCTTTGTTTTTTTCAGCGAGTCTCTCTTCTGTCCTGCTGATGCTCGGCTGGTTCTTGATTTATCAATTTGGTGATCAGGCAATCACTCAAATACCAGCACAGTACTGGCATGCTCATGAAATGATATTTGCCTATACGATGGCTGTGGTTGTCGGGTTTTTGCTCACGGCAGTGAAAAACTGGACAGGTGTTCAAACCATACACGGTCGGTTGTTGTTGATGCTGTTGATGGTCTGGCTCATAGCACGGTTTCTGCCTTTTGTTGATGGATTTCCTTTAATACTGCAAGCAATCATCGATACTGCTTTTCTGTTGTTTTCCGCAGTTGCAGTTGCCTATCCTGTGGTTAAAGTCAGAATGTGGAAAAATTTTGGAGTTGTGAGCAAAGTCATGTTGATGGCTATTGCTCATATTGTTTATTACCTTGGGTTGTTGGGAATTTTAGAACATGGGGTTCAGTGGGGATTGTACGGTGCTTTTTATTTGATTCTGGCATTGATTTTTGTCATGGCACGGCGTGTCGTACCGTTCTTTATTGAAAGAGGTGTTGATAGTGAGCAGCCGCTTAAAAACAGCATATTGATTGACGCAGCAAGTATGATTTTGTTTCTTGCCTATGCCGTATTCGAGGTCTTTTGGCAAACAAATATGGTGTATATGGTATCGTTTCTGCTGTTTGTTTTGCACAGCATTCGCCTGTATTTCTGGCATCACTCCGGCATTTGGAAAACAACATTATTGTGGAGTCTGTACCTTGCCTATCTCTTTTTAGCCATTGGTTTTGGATTAAAAACAGGCTCTTATTTTGTCACTATTTCACCTTATCTTGTTATTCATTGTTTTGCTCTAGGTATTGGCATGTTTAGCATAGCAATGATGTCCAGAGTCACGTTG
>DRLZ01000416.1 GCA_011322755.1 Crenotrichaceae bacterium | reverse complement strand
TGACTGTTTTTTTGATCATCGTGAGCAGAACAGAAATAAGCAGTTTGATGATTGTCCTGTTTTCGACCTATCAGGTCAATATGATGATCAACAATGTTGGGGAAATAACGATAATTTAATCGAGGAAAAATGACAACACAATGCTGTTGCAGTTTTTTTATCATCACAATGAATAATGCGATTGATACACGATTCAACTCTGTCGTTAACGCTGAAGAATTAGGAATGATTGAACCACTCCACGAATAGCGGACAGATTTTGAACGAATAGACTATTTCAGTGAATCACGTTATTTGTATGACAACTGTTCACTTGATCTCCTGAAATAAACGATGGTCTGGATTTGATTCTGATTGTCATCGGTTTTAAGTATAAAGCCCTTAGAGAAAGCTTCGATTGTATTCAGGTGTTGAAGTAAACGAAAATGCTCTTTGTCAGTTTTGTGGCTGAAGCTTGCTTCGCATAGATTGTTATTACATTTCACTGTCGATAGGCTCGTATTGACGATGTCATATTCTTTGAGTGATTGTGTAATGTTGTTGATGGTTGTCTTGATCCATTGACCATCATCAGTGATTCTCTGAATCTGATTGACTTCTGTTATACCGTGTTTCAGAGTGGCTTGCTCTGCTCCGTGTGGCGAACCGAGGGTGGAATAGTTTACATTTGAGAACCGGGGTTGACGACTATTGAGTCGATGCTGTGTTGTAATCCTGACGAGCTTTGTTTTAGCTGGCATATGAGAATGATCAGAGAACAGACTGCCAATCGTAAGCCCATGCCAATAACCGACACACAAGAGAGTTGTTAGTGTCAGCAACGCTGGAAGCAGTTTTGATTTTCTGACATTTTTCATTGGTCACACACGACGTTGTAAAAATAACCGCCCTCTTTATTATTTATAACGAACATTGTACTGATTTTTTGTCATGAGGTCCGATATGTGCTTGAGAGAAAGATGAGCATTTTCGCTATCTTTATCAAACTAAGATACACAGGCTTTATTGTCAGTCGTTTATACTCCTATCAAGTTGATGATACGTGTACAATAAGGTGTTGTTTTATTGGATATTGCCTCAGAGTTGTGTGCCATAACAGATGGACAGTTCTCTAGGTGATGATATTGCTAACCAATTGTTAATTCAGGAGTAAAAATGAGTGTACTGATCACTGGCTCGATGGCCTACGATACGATTATGGTGTTTCACGACCGTTTTAAAGAGCATATCCTGCCGGATCAGGTGCATATTCTTAATGTTGCTTTTTTGGTGCCGGAGCTGCGTCGGGAATTTGGCGGTTGTGCCGGAAATATTGCCTACAATCTGAAGTTGCTGGGTGGTGATCCTCTGATTATGGCAACAGTCGGGCAGGATTTTTCGCCGTATGCCAAATGGCTGGAAGAGTGTGGTATCAATCAGGATGAAATCTGGGGAATCGAAAACGCATATACTGCCCAGGCGTTTATTACGACCGATCTTGACGATAACCAGATTACAGCATTTCATCCGGGTGCAATGTCGTTCTCCCATCAAAACGCGGTTCCAACAGACAAAGGCATTGCGTTGGGAACAGTTTCACCGGATGGAAAAGATGGCATGATATTGCATGCAAAACAATTTGCAGACGCTGATATCCCTTTTATTTTTGATCCAGGGCAAGGGATGCCGATGTTTTCCGGTGACGAACTGCTTGAAATCCTGGATCTGGCGCGTTGGGTTACTCTGAATGATTACGAGGCAAGTCTGATGGAAGAAAAAACGGGCTTGAAAGCACCGCAACTGGCAGAGCATGTGGATGCGGCAATTATCACACGCGGTAGCAAAGGCTCGGAAATATACACAAAAGATGGTGTTGTTAGCATTCCACCAGTTACAGCGAAGCAAGTGGTTGATCCGACTGGTTGTGGCGATGCCTATCGGGCCGGTTTGCTCTATGGGATGCAGAATCATCTGGATTGGGAAACCACAGGCAGAATTGCATCCCTGATCGGGGCGATCAAGGTCGCCTCTGCGGGTACACAAAACCATTCATTTACGCTGGATGAATTTCGTACCGCCTACAAACAACAGTTCAATAGCGATTTTTAATGTATTCCATTGATCACCTACTGGATTTGATGGCGCAGCTGCGCGATCCTGAGAAAGGCTGTGAATGGGATGTAAAACAAGACTTTCACAGCCTTTGCTCGCATACAATTGAAGAAGCATACGAAGTTGTCGATGCGGTACAGCGCAATCACATTGATGATTTACGTGACGAACTGGGTGATTTACTCTTGCAAGTTATTTTTTACAGCCAGATTGCACGAGAAGATGGATTGTTTGATTTTGGTACAGTCGTGTCCGGATTGGCGGATAAACTCATTCGCCGTCACCCGCATGTTTTTGATGACTCAGCCAGTTTTACACAACAGCAACGAACAGAGGCCTGGGAAAAAGTAAAAAACGCTGAACGTGAGGCGAAAACAACAGAAACACCTAGTCGTCTGGATGGAATTGCGGGCAACTTGCCTGCGCTTATTCAGGCTGCAAAAATCCAGCAGCGTGCAGCAAACGCAGGTTTTGACTGGAAGGAAGTTGAACCCGTATTTTCCAAGATCAAAGAAGAGCTGGAAGAAGTTGAAGATGCCCGACAAACTGGCAGTCAGGATGCAATCGAAGATGAGATTGGTGATTTGTTGTTTGCAGTCGTGAATCTCGCAAGACACACCAATGTTGATGCCGAGACAGCTCTGCGACGTGCGAGCATCAAATTTACCAATCGTTTTCAGTACATTGAAGCCCGGTTAAAGCAAACCGGGCTGGAAATGGAAGCTGTTGCGCTGAGTGAGCTTGATCGGATTTGGGATGAGGCTAAGACTCATGGGATTAATTAGTTTGAGCGTCTACTACTGTAAATCTGTCGGATTTTGAAAATACAGAGCATGATGAAGAGATCGGTACGATAGCTGGATGTTAGAAGCCTACTGGTACATAGTGAGTGAGTCAAACAAGCTTCGAGACCGAACAGTTGCGATCACAGTGTATGGACGTCATTTGGTTTTTTTTCGTGATAAAACAGGTCTTCCGGTTGCTCTAGAAAACAGGTGTCGGCACCGAAATGTGCCACTTTCCGATGGCAGCGTATGTGAGGGTAGAATTCGCTGTCCATACCATGGCTGGGTATACGATTCAGATGGTAAAGTTTCAGAAATACCCGCATCAGGTATCACTGGCAGTAATATGACTCAGACTTCTGTAAGTCGCTATCACTGTATTGAACAACAGGGCTATCTCTGGGTTTGCCTGTCACACATTCCAGTCTGTGATAAACCGCCTGTGTTTCCTTTTCTGGAACAGCCTGGCTGGACCAGTTTTCGTATGAAAACACGGTTTCATGCCACAGTTGAGGCTTGTCTTGAAAACTTTCTGGATTGTCCACATGCTGCCCATGTACATCGAGGCTGGTTCCGTTCTCACCTGAATAAAAAAGTACGAGCCATTGTCAGAACACTGGAGGATGGCGCTGAAGCAGAGTTTTTCGAGGAGCCGCGGGAAAAAAGTGCGGTGTGGAGTTTGCTGTCACCGGGAAAAACCACGATGAAGCATACAGATCGATTTATCGCTCCTGCAACCTCCCAGGTTGATTATCAGTTTGATAATGGTATGGCCTATTCCATTACTTCGTGTTGTACGCCAGTCGATTCAGGGCAGACTGAAGTATTTACGGTGATTTCTTTTCGGGTAAAATGGCTTGGTCAATTGGTCAAACTTTACTTCAAGCCATTGGCTAAAACAATAATCAGACAGGATGTCGCAATACTCGATCAGCAATCCCGGAATATTGCCCGGTTCGGTGGCCCTGATTTTGTGGTCACCGACACTGATTTACTGCATCATCACATTCATGCATGGCGCAAGGCGATAGTGGATGGAGAAAAACCACCAGAAGCCGGTATAGAGAAACACATTGAATTATATTTCTAGGTTTGTTCGCTTACTGCTGATTTGCCTGTTGTTGATCTGCGTAGCAGTGGTTTTTTATTGGTTGCAAAATTCAGGGCAACTGCTGGGTGGGAAAATCGCTTTACCAAAACTGTTCTGGCTGGTGTATGCGATTGTTTTATGGTTTCTGATACCGGGTTTTCTTGTTAAGCGCAAGCAGACACCTCGGCACTGGAGAACGGTTTTCGGGTGGTTTCTCATCAATATGCTGTTGCGCGGTGTGGTCGAGCTGTATTTAATGTATGTGACAGTGAACTGGAGTCCTTATTACGGCATTGCTCATGATCTGTTTTCCATTGTTGTCCTTGGTTGGCTGCTTGTTTTTGTTCGTCACAATATCCACATGGACTGTTACCTTGGTTACGCCGCTGTTTTAATTACAACGTTGATGATCGAAAGCGTATTTGTTATGTATATGATCAATGCTGTCAGCGCTGATGGTCACCGTGTTTATTTTGTCCCAGATGATGCCTCGCATTCGGTAATTTTGTCGTTTACCTGGGTGGTTGTTCTGTTGTTAAGCGTTTATCTTGTTGATTTTGGGAGGAGGGTGTTGAGTGAGCGATTTGACTGCCGAGGTTTTGAAGCAGAGTGAGTTAAATACAGCCGATGAAGCGTCGATCTGTGCTCTGTATCAGCGCTATTATGAAAGCTGTGCTGGCAGTGTAGCCAGTGATTTGCGTGAAAAAGATTATGTGATTGTGCTGCGTGATCAAAGCGGAACTGTTCAGGGCTTTTCAACTGTGTTGTTGATTAAATTCAGCTTTGGCGGAATCCAAAGGTCGGCAATATTTTCCGGGGATACTGTTATTCACCACGATTACTGGGGCACACAAGCATTGTCGCTTTCATGGTGTGAGTTTGCGGGGACGATAAAGGCAGCAGACCCGGAACAACCGCTTTACTGGTTTTTAATCGTAAAAGGCTACAGAACCTATCGCTATCTGCCGTTATTCTCAAAAGTATTCTACCCAAACAGACGTTATCAGACTCCGCCTGAAGTACAGATGATGATTGATTATCTGGCGAAATCACGCTTCGGGGATAGCTATTATGCTGAGCAGGGTATCGTCAGGTTTCCCGAATCCAGAGGTCATTTGCGAGAACAATGGGCTGATATTCCTGCTCGCGTTCAAAATCATCCCGATGTTGAATATTTTCTTGAACGTAATCCGGACTATAACACAGGTGACGAGCTGGTCTGTTTTACCGAGCTCTCAGAGGATAATCTGCGTTCGTACGCTCTACGCGCCTTTACAAAAGCACTGTTCTGATGTCGGCCTGGCAGAGAATACAAAACAGGGTTGAGCTGCCGGGGCGTGCATTTTTTCGCCTGCTTGATAATTCTGCCAGAGTCCAGGAGCAGCTGCTCAAAGATATTTTGAGTAAAAACGAAAACTCCGCTATCGGCAAGTCGAGAGGATTTTTAGGGATGCGTACAATTGAGGATTTCCAGCAACACAGTCCTGTTATTTGTTACGAAGACGTGGAATGTCTGATTGACCGTATCCAGATGGGTAACGACACTGTACTGACCGAGGAAGCCATTGTGGTTTTTGAAGAAACCGGTGGAAGCAGTGGCGGAACAAAATTGATTCCACTGACTGCAAGCGGACTTGGCGCGATCCAAAATGCGGTGATTCCCTGGCTGCATGATTTGCTGACCCATCGTCCTGGAATTGCTTCTGGAAGCGCGTATTGGTCGATTAGTCCGGCAATCCGAACACAGCAATTGATCGGTGATATTCCAGTTGGATTACCGAGTGACGCCGCTTACTTTGGCTCGACGCTTGGAGAAGACATTGTCGAGACACTTGCCGTTCCTCCTGAGGTTGGGGCAATCAGGAATTATAACGATTGGCGCCATCAAACCCTGAGCTATCTGCTGGCAAGAAAAGATCTCTCCTTCATCTCGGTGTGGAGCCCGACTTTTTTGCTTGATTTGATCAAATCAATTCCACATGAGCTGGATTGTATTGTTAATGGTTGTGTTGATCAGGGTTTGGTAGATCTCAGTCGTCGTCGCATTCAGGAGATTAAACATGCCGTTAATGGCAACAACATCGATACACAACTGTTGTGGCCAATGCTGGATACGATTAGCTGCTGGCTGGATGCGAGTTCTGCTCGTTACCGAGAGGAACTTGGCAATATGTTTCCAGATGTTTTTCTGCAGGGCAAAGGTTTGCTGGCTACAGAAGGCGTGGTAAGTCTTCCAGTCTGTAGCGAGGATGATGCGGTACTCGCGATCAACAGCTGTTTTTTTGAATTCGTGGATGAAAACGATGTCATTTTTCTTTGCCATGAACTGGTGGTTGGTAAAACATACCGTGTGCTGATAACAACATATTCAGGACTCTATCGCTACGATCTCGGTGACCAGGTTCTGGTTAGCGGATTTATTGGAACCACGCCATTAATCAAGTTCTGTGGGCGCGCAGGGCTGGTCAGCGACCTGTGTGGTGAGAAGCTGACAGAAGCCTTTGTTTTAAAACAGATGTCATCATTATCCGGGACGGCAATGCTGGCTCCTTGTGCAAACCAGAAACCGGGGTATGTTTTATTTCTTGACGCAACAGATTTTGATTCAAGTTGTATAGAAACGGTGACCAGACAGACTGAGCAGGGG
The DNA here is from genome assembly GCA_011322755.1 of Crenotrichaceae bacterium. Taxonomy (GTDB): domain Bacteria; phylum Pseudomonadota; class Gammaproteobacteria; order Methylococcales; family DRLZ01; genus DRLZ01. The sequence continues at coordinate 804 of DRLZ01000416.1, read as the reverse complement.
TTGTGTGCGAATCCTCAATATGCGTATGCAATCCGGATAAATCAGCTGAATCGACTCTGTTGTTACAGGGTTGATGATCTGTGGAGCCGTTATATCGAATACCAAACCACCAGTGGAAAATCACTTGGCGATGTCAAACCACCCGTGTTGATGGTGGATAGTGTCTTGTTTAAAGAGCTTTTCAGATCGCGCATAGCCGCCTGATTATGAGCAGAACACTCGAGTTTAAACTCGCTGATAAAAATGACGATAAAGCATTGCGAGCACGAATGGCCGCTGATAGCTTGCCCGGGAACATCAGCGTCAGTTTTAGAAGAGAGCCCAGTTTTTTCTACGCGAGTAGTGTGCAAGGCGAGACCTGTGAAGTCATCAAAACTGTGGACCGCGAAAGCGGGCGGTTGGTTGGACTCGGTAGCAGGCTGACACGCAAGGTTTACATTGATGGTGAGATACAACGCATCGGTTATCTGGCTGATTTACGCGCTCATTCTGATTATCGTGGTGGCACTGGCTTGATTCGGGGATACCGGCTTCTTCAGAAACTGCATCAAAATGATCCGCTTCCATTCTACTATTCAATGATTCTGGAAGAGAATCTTAACGCCAATACGTTGTTGTCCTCAGCACGGTGTGGATTGCCTGTTTACAAGGATATTGGTCGTTTTGTTACCCCGGCAATTTATCTCGATGTGCCGCGTCGTCGATTGAAAGTTGCTAATATTGAATTCCGTCGTGCTCACCGCAATGACCTGGCAGATGTTGTCAAATTTCTGCAGACACATTCGCGAACAACACAATTAACAC
>DRLZ01000415.1 GCA_011322755.1 Crenotrichaceae bacterium | reverse complement strand
TGCTGATTGGGCCTTTTGAGCAACTGGTGGTCTGGATGAGAGCACAAGCCCCGGATGAGGTTGTTCAACAAATTGAATCCAGTATTAAGCCTGACTAAGCAGAGACTGAAAAATCATGTGTGGAATTGTTGGAATTGTCGCTCACCAGACTGTCAACCAAGCGCTTTACGATGCATTAACCGTGTTGCAACACCGTGGACAAGACGCTGCAGGGATCGTAACTTGCGGTGAGCATGGCCGGTTTTATTTACGAAAAGACAAGGGTTTGGTGCGTGATGTTTTTCAGAAACGACATATGGTTACTTTGGTTGGTTCTATGGGCATCGGGCATGTGCGCTATCCGACCGCAGGAAGCGACAGCAGTGCAGAAGCGCAACCGTTTTATGTGAATTCGCCTTATGGTATTACTCTTGCGCATAACGGCAATTTAACCAATGCAGATGAATTAAAAGAGCAGTTGTTTGCTGAAGATCAACGCCACCTCAACACCAGTTCCGATTCAGAGGTATTACTCAATGTGTTTGCTCACGAACTGGCGGAAATTGGTAAATTAAGACTGACAGCAAATGATGTTTTTAAAGGCGTGCAAGGTGTTTATCGTCGCTGCCAGGGTGGTTATGCCGTTGTCGCAATGATTGCTGGGTTTGGTGTGCTGGCATTCAGAGATCCGCACGGTATTCGTCCAGTCTGTTTCGGTAAGCGTGAAACACCTGAAGGGCCTGAATACATGATTGCCTCGGAAAGTGTTGCGCTTGAGACAGAAGGCTTTGAATTGATTCGCGACATCAAGCCGGGTGAAGCTGTGTTTATTGAGAAAAATGGTCAGTTTCACAGCAGGCAATGTACAGATGACACTCAGCTTAACCCATGTATTTTTGAATATGTCTATCTCGCCAGACCGGATTCAGTGATTGATGGTGTTTCTGTCTATAAATCAAGACTACGAATGGGCGAAAAACTGGCTGACAATATTCGCAGGCTGGGTTATGACAAGGAAATTGACGTTGTTGTCCCCATTCCGGATACCAGCCGCACATCTGCAATGCAGTTGGCTGAAACCCTGGGGATTAAATACCGCGAAGGATTTATTAAAAATCGTTATATCGGCCGTACATTTATCATGCCTGGGCAACAGTTACGAAAGCGTTCGGTACGACAAAAACTCAACCCACTGACAGATGAGCTGAAAGATAAAACAGTGTTACTGGTTGATGATTCAATCGTCCGAGGTACCACGTCCAGTCAAATTATTCAAATGACACGTGAAGCTGGCGCAAAAAAAGTATTTTTTGCCTCAGCCTCACCACCGGTTAGGTATCCAAATGTCTATGGTATCGATATGCCAAGTTGTGATGAGTTAATCGCTTGTGAGCGAACAGAGCAGGTCATTTGTCAGGAACTGGGAGCAGATGCGTTGATTTATCAGAATCTGGAAGATTTAATTGCTGCGATTGGGCATCAGTCAGTCACTCAGTTTGACACAGCGTGTTTTAATGGACACTACGTCACAGGCGGAATCAATCGTCAGTATTTAACTGGTCTGGAGCAACGCCGTAATGATAAAACCCGGGTTGATAATAATAGTATTGATCCCAGAGAAGATGAGAGCGGAATAGGATTGTATAATTCAGCATGATTTGCGACAACTGATCGCTTTTACCGGCAATACAACTCAGTTGCGTGATGAGTTACGGGTATCTAATCTCTGCTCGATCTAATCTTGAATGATTTTCCATTGTAATAAAATCAATCTGTTGTTGAAGAATTGTGCAACGTAAATAAAAAACTCATGAACAAAAAACATCCTGATTATTCTGTTGAAAGTTTAGCTATTCGAGCTGGACAACAACGCACTGCTGAAGGTGAGCACAGTGATGCGATTTTTCCGACGTCCAGCTTTGTGTTTGATAATGCGGCGCAGGCAGCGGCGCGCTTCTCTCATCAGGAAGAAGGTAATATCTACTCGCGTTTTACCAACCCCACAGTGCGTACATTTGAACAACGGCTTGCAGCAATGGAAGGTGGTGAGCGTTGTGTCGCGTTTGCATCCGGAATGGCAGCGATTCTGGCGCTGGGAATGGGCTTGCTGGAAAATGGAGCGCATGTGGTCTGCTCGCGCAGCCTGTTTGGTACCAGTGTCTTGCTGTTCCAGAATATCATGGGTAAATTCGGGGTTGAGACAACGTTTGTTGATTTAACCAATATTTCAGCATGGCAACAGGCAATCACACCAAAGACCCGCTTTCTTTTTCTGGAAACGCCATCCAATCCGTTGACGCATCTGGCTGATATCAAAGAGTTAGCCAGTCTTGCCCATCACCACGATTGCCTGTTAGTCGTTGATAATGTGTATTGCACACCGGTGTTGCAACAGCCGCTGGCGTTAGGTGCTGATCTGGTGGTTCACTCAGCAACAAAATATATTGATGGGCAGGGGCGTTGCATTGGTGGAGCAATTGTCGGATCAGAAGAATTACTCAATCAGTCAATCTATCCGTTTCTGCGCACAGCGGGTCCGACCATGAGTCCGTTTAATGCCTGGGTATTTTTAACCGGACTGGAAACCCTGGCGGTCAGAATGCAAGCGCATTGCGCTAACGCATTACAACTGGCTCGATGGCTGGAAGAACATCCTGCAGTCACTCACGTTTATTACCCTGGGCTCAGCTCACACCCACAATACACGCTTGGACAACAACAGCAATCAGGCTCTGGTGGTGTCTTGAGTTTTGAAGTCGCAGGCGGAAAGCAAGCAGCCTGGAAAGTCATTGACGGAACACAAATGTTATCGATTACAGCCAATCTTGGTGATGTCAAAACTACAATTACTCATCCGGCGACAACAACACATGGTCGATTGACAGATGAAGAGCGCAAGCAAGCCGGAATCAGCGATGGGTTGATTCGGATCTCAGTTGGGCTGGAACAGATCAACGATATCAAAAATGATTTGATACCTGGTTTAGATACTTAAAAACTGTATGATGTCTTTTCAGTAGAACAAAAGGCTAAGATTTTTATTTTGTAAACTCAATTCACAAAGGAGAAAAATAATGAGTAAAGTATTAGATGAAGTACTCTCAGCCAATGCGGATTATGCAGCAGGTTTTGGTGATAAAGGCAGCTTGCCAATGCCTCCTGGGCGCCAGTTTGCAATTCTTACCTGTATGGATGCAAGATTAGACCCAGCCAAGTACGCAGGATTGGCCGAAGGTGATGCCCATGTTATTCGCAACGCAGGAGGGCGAGCCAGTGACGATGCAATCCGCTCACTGGTTATTTCCTATAAATTGCTGGGAACAAAAGAATGGTTTGTGATTCATCATACGGACTGTGGTATGGAAACCTTTACCAATGAAATCATGGGTGAGTTATTGTCAGGCAGTCTTAAAACTGCAAGCGTAGACGCATCAGGATGGCATGATTGCTGTGAAGGCGGAGGCACAACGGATGGAAAATTTATCGAATGGCTAACCATTAGCGACCAGGCAAAAAGTGTACTCGCCGATGTCCAGAGAATCAGGAATAATTCAATGGTTCCAGCTGATATTCCGATTTATGGTTATGTCTATGATTGCAAATCCGGAAAGCTTGTTGAAATCCCTGAAGCAACAGCCGCAGGTAAAGTAAGCTAGATTTAAAAGGGAGCCATCAGCTGGCTCAAAAACAATTGGCAGAAGCCACTCGATGTTGCCATTGTCGCCGCTAAACTAGGCAATGCAGGATTACCGATATTCAATGTGCTACATGGGTGACCCCTAGTTATATTCGTTAATGCCCTTACTGATGTCATTTATTAGTTGAATATTGAGATTGGTTGAATTCTTTGTCTCTATTTCAAATCAGTAGTATATTGAGACTTCTAATAATCGATAATAAAGGGAGACAATCAATGAAACAAGTTACTAGAATCAGTAGAAGACTGTTTCAAGGCGTATTTGCAGCATGTTTGATATTCTGTTCTTCAGTGGCTTTTGCAGGAAGTACGAACGGGACATTAGTGTACAGTCCGTTGAATGTGAATGCATCCGCAATACCGACATTGAGCGAGAGTATGATCATTATTCTGGGTTTACTCCTGGTGGTGGTCAGTTTTCGAGTCGCTCAGCAAAAAGACGGATCGGCCAGGCGTTTTATGTTTGGCTTGCTTGGCGCTGGATTATTGATATTTGGTCTTGGTAGCGGCAAGCTGATTCAGTCTGCAAATGCAGGAATTGCTGTTGTGACTAGTGCTCTTAGTATATTGCAAGGAGGCACAGCTCCGATAATACCCAGCAGTGTAAACAATTTCCCCAATAACAGTGGTGTAACCCAGAAAATTGATTCGATTACACTTCCAGCGAATTGCCCGAATTCTAATATTGGTTTTACTGGCGATAAATGTGTTGCTGGCTCAAATCTGGTTAATGGTGAAACATGTTTTATTAGCTGTCTTGTCTTTATTGGTGAGGCTGTTAATTAATTACCTGCAATAATGATATTTCTGTTGTTTGATATTAATTGATTTATATCTGCAATGTTTGATGAACTTTTGGCACGAAATGATGAAATAGAATTTATTGCAGTGTTTGGAGGGATGGCATTCCTGTTCTTGATTGAAGCGGGGGTTCCAAGGCGAATCGCAGAAAATAGCCAGACTCAGCGCTGGCTGAATAATATTAGCCTGGCGTTGCTCAACTATTATTTAACTGCGATGTTGTCTTTCCAGTTTGCGGTTATTGCGCTGTATTTTCAGCCTGAGATGCCATTTCTCAAACATGTTGAATTACCCGTTGCTGTTACAGTATTGCTGACTATTCTGGTTGCAGATGGCGTGAATTACTGGCTGCATCGTGCGTTTCATCAATTTCCGATATTATGGCGTGTTCATGTTGTGCATCATACAGATACAGAATTCGACGTAACCACAGCGAATCGACATCATCCACTTGAATTGATGATAACCATGCTGGTGACTCTGCCCGTCGCTGTCTTTCTTGGTGCACCGATTATTGCAGTTATTATTTACACTTATCTCTCAATTCTGGTCAATTTACTCAGTCATGCTAATATTAGTTTACCCAACTGGCTGGATCGAGTACTGCGTTTGCTGATCGTAACGCCGGATTTTCACCGCATGCATCATTCCAGTTATCATCAATACACAGAGAGTAATTACGGGACTATTTCCCCCTGGTTCGATTATTTATTTGGTACTGCAACAGGGTTGGCTTACGATCAGTTACCGAATATGCAATTGGGTTTAGACAGGTACAGGCGGAAGGTAGACGGGCGTCTTGATCGACTGCTAACCCTGCCTTTTACCTATCGGCGATAACCCAGGCTTTGGTTATTATGGATTATTCAACTTGGGTCAGCTTTCTTGTCTTTAAAGTAAACATTGGGGAAGGGTTATTGATTAACCTTTCTTAGATGATATTTCACTGACTTTCTATCCCGATTTTTTCCAGAAATCATTGGTTCTGATCCCACCGATTTCAGCCCAGCTATGGTTAAGCCAGAATGTCAACTTATAAAACCCAGTCTTCGACTACGCCAAAACAAAACGCTTCATTGCTCACCTGATGGGTGAATAGCCTGAAGCGTTTGTTTTGACTGTTACTGCTTTTTATTTGTTAGCAATTTTAAGATTGGTTTTCGTTATCTCGTCAAAACGCTTGCTCCACCTGCCACTCATATCAGTTATATAGGTATACAATTGGTATTCATCACTGTTAGGAATGTTTGAAGGTATATTAAGGTTGCATTGTGCCGTGCCAGCGCCAGCTTTTACT
>DRLZ01000414.1 GCA_011322755.1 Crenotrichaceae bacterium | reverse complement strand
ATTTAATGTCTCACTATCGACGTGCGAATACAAAAGGAGGCACCTATTATTTCACTGTTGTAACGTATCGTCGGCAAAATTTTCTGTGCAATGATATTGTTCGAAATGCATTGCGTGCAGGTGTTCGAGAGGTGCAGCAAAAAAACAACCATTTACAATTGATGGATGGGTATTATTACCAAATCATTTACATTGTATCTGGACACGACCGCAAGATGATGCTGATTTTGCAATACGCTGGGCAATGATAAAGCGTTTTGTAACAAAACAATGTGGCTCTGAATTCTATCGTGACGATTGGATGAACCCATGAAAACGGAAACGAAATGAATCCACTCTTTGGCAACGCCGATATTGGGAACATCAAATTCGTAACGATGATGATGACGAAACACATATGAACTATCTACATTTCAATCCGGTAAAACACGGTTTTGTAAAGCATGTAACGGATTGGCCGCATTCAACATTTCATCGTTATGCACATGAAGGTGTTTATGACAAAAGTTGGGGTGGCAATGGCATTGAGTTATTTGATGACGAATTTGGTGAATAACGAAAAGTTGAATGGTGTATGGAATGCCACCCTACCGGGCTAAATCTTGTGTCACCAGAATTCACAGACTTCGTTAAGTATTGTGTCCCTTAAATTCCCTTGAATTCGGATATGCAGCATCCACACCAATGCCGCGATGTGTTTTGGTGAATGCACTGCGTTTATCCACCTTACAAGCTGGAGAATCAGTATGGACAATAAATAATTTGATTGATAAGCCTTTTTCCAATACCAGAACGCATCCTTATTTCGATCAGCCGCCAGCATAGGTAACACACGCAAGCTGTAATGCACAGCAAACAGAGCACACATCAGTGGATCAACACCTATTTAATCGTTCTTTTATGTCAGCTCGGTTCAGCATTCCGGACACTAAAAGAGGCTTAACACCTGTGCTTGCTATTTTTGCATACCATGGTTGCGGATACCAGAGCAGTCAGCGCAAGCCAATGTAACAAGTGGCGAGTCTTTGCAGAAGCCGCTGAAAGTTGTACAATTGTCTATATGAATCTTGTATCGGACACAAATATATTTTTAGCCGTCGCTCTCAATGAGCCAGAAAAGAACAGTATTATTCAGCTCACTTCGGGTTATAACGCGATAGCACCAGAAATACTACCGTACGAAATCGGAAATGCGTTAACTGGCATGTTGAAACGAAAGCAAATCACGCAAACTGAAGCCATATCAACGCTTGAAGTCGCAACACAAATACCAGTACGACTTATTCCCGTAGATATTTCAAAAGCGCTTAAATTAGCACTGAAATTTAACATCTATGCTTACGATGCTTATTTTTTACAGTGTGCGATAGCATTGTTGTGTCCATTAGTTACCCTGGATAAGCGTATGAAGCAAGTTGCAAGTGAATTAAATATTCAAGTACTGGAGTAAATTACTATGAAAGTCTTTACCTATTCAGAGGCTCGTCAAAACCTGTCAAAATTGTTGCTGATTGCACAACAAGAAGAGGTTGAAATTTGTCGAAAAGACGGCACGGTTTTCTCTCTCATGGCTAAAAAAGATAAAAAGACATCACCATTTGATATTCCGGGAATCAAGACGAAAGCAACAACCCAGGATATTTTAAGTGCTATCCAAACATCAAGAGAGGGCTAGGAGGCTGTCCGAGAATAGAAACCGTAGCGAGGGAAAGCTGATTTGAGTCAGATTTTTTCATTCTTTGAGGCGAATAGTTGTGCTATTTAACGAAAAGAATGGGAAAAGCTGGCCAAATTCAGCATTTCCGCAGTAGGTTTTCTATTCTCGGACAGCCTCCTAGCCAATTATCCCTATTCACAACCAGTTCCCAATCAAAATAAACGGCGACCAGAAAAACGGGTGCTGGTATTCAGGATTATTCAGCAAGTGTTGCTGGGTTGTTTGCAATGCGCGGGCTTTTGTGGTGTTGGCTGATTTGAGTTGTTGGTAGAAGGTGGTCATAAAATCAACGGTGGCAAGATCAGATACTGGCCATAATGAGCCCAAGGCGCTGCGTACTTTGGCTTTGATGGCAACACCGCTGATGCCGAGCGGGGAACGGTCGTCACCTTCGGCTGTCTGGCAGGCACTGAGGGTTAACAGTTCGATGGGTTGTTCGCGATTGCTGGCGGTCTGTAACAGTGTTTCAAGTTCGGTTACGGTGAGAATCTTGTCATACGCCATAATGTAGCTTTCCGAGGCGCTTCCGCCAAATACGCCATGCGAGGCAATGTGAATAATGTCATACGGCGATTGCTTGATTGTCTGGTCAACCCTTTTTTTTCTGTAGGTTTCATTCATCAACACAGTTGCGGGTAACAATTCGGAGATTTTTTTAATCTCGTCTGAAACACCGGGTAATGCAAGCATTTCACGGATCTTGTCTGACATAACTGGATCCTTGATGATGTCTTTGACTGATCTGAGCGATGGCTCACTAGTTTGCTGATTCGCATCGAGCAGCAGTCGATTAATATCCCTGGATTTCAGGATGCCGCGTTGGGAGTTATCTAAACTGTTGACTGCATTGATCAGTATCCGCAGTGATGGTTCAGGCAAATCTTCAATGACACTGCCCGGGGTGCTCATGCCGGCCAGCAAGATATCCAGCTTGTGGCGAGATAATGGTTTTGGGTCAAACAACTTGAGCCCTGGCGAGGTAACAACAGCGTAGTGTCGAATCAAGAATTGCGAACCATCTGATAACGCTGCCAGAGGAACCAGTCGTAATGCGCCATCGGGAATAAAAATCAGTGTGTCAATCTGCTGGCGCTGCAAGATGGCAATGAGTGGTTTCACTAGCCAGTTGTAGAGTTGAACAGACTCGTTAAGATAATCCGGTTTGAAATGACGCAGTTTGTCTGCAAACTGTCTGGTTGTTTGAGTGAGTTGTAGAGCAGTGACAGGCACACTGCGATGTTCAATTCTACCTCCGATACTGAGTAACAGTTCCAGACGATCTTCCAGAATGACTGGATAAAGCGCTGCGGTATTGGTCGCAATGTTTTCAATCGCTTGTTCCGGAATTGTTTGCAACGTGCAGCGGTTTTCAAAATAATCTTCCAGCTCGGTCTGTTTGACGCGCTCGATGGTGTTTCTGGCTTCGCGCAGCAATGCTTGTTGGGTTCTGTCATCACTGGCTTGATCGGCTTGCTGAATCAGCAGATCGGCCAGACCGGTATAAACCGGCTGCAAGGTTTCGCGAAATGAGGAGCGCCCGTTTTGATAATCAACCGGAATATCAGCGCGTATCGCCTGGATATGATTGACGCTGAGACGATACGCCGTGATCGCCTCGCTGTTTTTATCCAGCTTGCGTAGCAGACGTCCGCGCTGCCATTCCAGTTTAAGCAACAAGTCCTTTGCATCCATGCCTTGTAAAGCAGCAATGCCAAGTTGAGTTTGTTTTAAGGCTGTGGCGTAATCCTGGTGATCTTCCGCCAGTTTACCCAGATATTGATATGCATTGGAACGCATGCGTGGCGAAGACACTGCGGTCGCCAATGCCAGTGCTTGCTGCAATGCAGCGCGGGTGAATTGCTGGTATTGCTGCGGACTCACTACTGTCGGTTTTTTTAGCTGGAGCGCCTGATAACCAAGCGCCAACTGCAACTGGGCGCGTTCACGCACATCGGTACTATGCGGAATCGCTTGTTGCAAGCGCAACAGTTCAGCCCATGCTTGTTCAGGAGCTGTATCTGCGAGTTTGAACTGGTTAAGGTCGATTCTGGCAACCAGCGCCGGATCGTCTGCTTTCAGTGCCAGTAATCGCGCTTCCTGATAAAACTGTCGGGCCTTGACTGTCTTGTTTCGCGCAGCATAATAATTACCAAGATGATTGGCATGGATAGCAGACTGCAAATCCCATCCCGCATTCACCGAATCCTGCAAGGCAGATAACAACAGCTGCTCTGATCTTGCATAATCACGCATCAGCAGCAACACGTAGCCTTGCAACCCGGTCGCCAGTACCGCATGTGGTCTGGAAGCGGATTGTTGTGCTTTCTGAAGTGTATTCAAGGCTTCATTGTAATACCCTTGCAAACGCTGTTGTTCAGCTTGCTCAATCAAGGTTTGAGCCGATACTACGTCATGGCTGTACAACTGGCCATCAGTCGACTTCTCTGAGATCGCGGCAAGCGTGTGCTGACTGAAGACAAGCAGGCTGATTGCCAGCAAGCAAAACCACAGTGGTCGCTTGAACAAACAGATGTGGTTCGTGGTGGTATTGCGTCGATTCATGACTGCATCACCATCAGAAAGCGAGATAAGTAACATTGAAAAAAACACCTCTGTCTTGCAAATCACGACTGGTTTTTTTGCGCGCAGTATTCAGATCGTGCGCATAATAGATTTCTGCGCTGACTTGGGGAATCGGAATCCAGCGTAAACCAGCGCCAACTGAATGTAACAGTTCGATTTGCTTGCCGTTGTTGACATCCCATGCTCCGCCGTAATCCATAAATGGAATCACATACAAGGTGCCTGGAAAATCAGGATTGGCAAAATAGCCGGTTCCACCAATCAACGGATAGCGAAACTCAAGGGAAAGATCAAAGCCTTGATCTGTCACCACTTCGTTTTCGCGGTAACCACGGACGCTGTGTACGCCACCCAGTGCGAACTGTTCCAGAGGTAGCAAACGATCACTGCTTAACTGTACATTGCCTCGAAACAACAGTTGCGCGCCATTATCCATGACTTGCCAGGCGTATTGCAGCTGCCCCAGCCAGGCATAGAAATCACCATCCGCAATCCCGTGCGCATGCTGGGTGGAATCAAGCACATCGACTCCCAGGCTGAAAATAGAACGAAAAGCCAGCACTTGTCGGGCGTGTCTTTCAATGTAATCCTGGGTGAAACGTAATACGCTGACCTTGCTGATACCGTCATCTTCGCCCTCTGAAAATGAAAACCGCTTACCATCCAGCTTATTGCGGTTTTTCCTGAATTCAAAGCGCATCCCGGCATAAAATGTTCGCTCGAGTGAGCGGTAAACTGGCTGATTCACGCCGACCTGAACGCTCCAGAATTTATTCCTGATTTTCAAATCATCCAGCGGTTTTTCGACGATCTTTGCACGATTATAGGAGGCGCGCAAAAACAACTGGGTGTCGTAGCGTGTCACCGGAATACTAAAACCGCCACTGCCACTGGCCGAACCGGCGCTGACGGCACCGGAAAAGTCCAAAGTATCACCATAACCTGTCAAGTTACGCACAAAGCCAAACAGCTCGCCTTGCTCACCGCCTGTGCTGGGTGGCCGATAATTGTTGGTGCTAATTCCTAACTGATATGGTTTAGCGCGTTTGACCTTGATGTCGAGAATACTTTCACCCGGTGCTAACCCTGGTGACAAGCGACCGTCCATGCGTTCAATTAGCGGGTCTTGTATTAGTAACCTGAAACGTTTTTCCAGTGCTTTGCTATTCAGCAGTGGATCTGAAGCCAGCATCAAACGATCACGAATATAATCGGGATTGAGCCGCTCGGTGCCCTGAATACGAATTTCACTGAGTTTGCCTTCGATGATCCTGAAACGGATCACACCATCATTGAATTGCTGGCTTGGCAGTACGGCGCCTGAATTGGGATAGCCGTTTTGCAGATACAGCTGACTGAGCTTATAGCGCAATTCCTCCAGCTCGGAAAGGCTGACCGCCCGACCTGTATAAGGCGCGGCAATTTCCTGCAATGTCGAATCATCGAAGACTGTATTGCCCTCAAAACGAAAGGCTTTCACATAGATTCGAGAAAGCGCATCAGTTGAGGCTGGTGCTGTATCATTCTGATCTGGCTGTTCGAGAGAACCAGCAGGTGTTTCCGTTTCAAACTCAGGAAGTTCAGGTAACGTTGCGCTGGGTCGTTCAGTAATTGGCGGTCTAAATTGACCAGAACCAGCTATTACACCAGAATTTGAGGCTGCCCAGAGTAATAGGCAGCAAAATAACCGAAGTGTATCCATGGCGATGGAATCCCAGGAAGTCTTGTTATTATCAGGAACAGGGAATATTCCCTGTGTGCTTCACCATCCGCTGTGGTGTTGTCAATGGTTTCTCTGCTCGTGATCCAAGTATTTTCTGCAAACGTACAGGATCTAACAGAACCGGAAGCGGTTGTTCCACAGACGCTGGCAATCCCCCTTTGCTGATGCTGATCAATTTACTCTGTTTTGAAGCCGGGCTTGCGCAAGGATCTCTAATTAGACGGTCAATGTCAATCAGCTGTGTTTCCAGAGTGGCAAGCGTACCGCTGATGTTTAATTGAGGTGAAGTAATCGAAATACTGCCGCTAACACCGTCCGGCGCAGCTGCCTGGATGACATTGCGACCAGAATTTGGCGCGAATTGAATTTGTTGATTTCCGCCAGTCTGTAAATGATTATTGCTTGAAATCAACGCCTCACTGTTGATATTGATATTGCCCCCGGTTGCATTGGCTCCTGCTGTGTTGGCTTGTACAAAACCAGTGTTCAGTACCAGTACTCTGGGCGATAGTGTAATATCGCCGCCATTGCCGTTGCCGGCAACGGATGTGGTAATCTGGCTGTTTCGTAATATCACGTTTCCGCCACTCACATTGATCTTTCCGCCATCAGCTTGATTCGCCGCTGTTGTTATTCTGGAATCTCTGGTTCTTAGTTGTTTGACGGCATTAATTGTAATATCACTTGCTGCAATATTCCCGTTGCTCTCTGCTGTAATCGTTGAGTTGTTCTCAAGTGAGATTTTGTCTGCCTGTAGATTAATTTCTGTCGACAGAATATTTGGCAAGGACGACGCGCTGATAGTGGGTTTCGACTGAATATTGATATTGCCGTTATTGCGAAGCGCGAGACGGTCGGCCCTTACTTTAATGGTTCCAGCCTGACCTGACGAGGCATTTTGAGCACGGCTCAGCAGGCCTGTAATAACAGTATTGCCTGAACCGTTGATATCAACCACAGGCGCTTGTACTGTCATAGAACCAGCGTTCCCTGCGGAAAAAGTATCATTCGCAATCCTGCCCCCACTTCTTATACTGACTGTTCCGGATGCAAATACGTTAATATCACCGGCGTCACCAGACCCGGCCGTCTGGCTGAAAAACCCTGCCGCAGTGTCTTGTCCATCGATTCTCAGGTTATTCACCTGTACTTTAACGGATCCTGCATCGCCTGTAGAAAAGGTGTTATTGCGGATTACGCCTCCATCGGTGAGCGTTAGATTGTTTGCCATAACATCAACATTCCCTGCCCTGGCCGATGAAAAAGTCGCGTTAGACAGTCCAGTGAATACACTGACGCCTTGACCGATAAGATTGATTGCTCCTGACTTAACGATGATTGACCCTGCCCCACCAGTGGCGAATGTATCGTTGCTAATATTTCCACCATTGAGAAGATTCAAAGTATTGTCAACCTGTATGCTGATATTGCCGGCATTTCCAGTGGAATTTTCATTGGCTCGGCTGAAGATTCCAGTATCTCGACCCTGTCCATCAATTGTCATCTCTGTTGCTGTCAACATAATCATCCCTGCATCGCCATCTGACGAAGTATCACTACTGATGGAGCTGCCATTTGAAATTACAAAATCTGCTGCTTTGACAGTAATTAAACCAGCATCGCCTGCAGAAAAGGTGTTACTGATAATGCTCCCGCTATTGCTCATGCTGAATAAATCACTTATCGTCAACATGATATCACCGGCACGGCCACCTGAGCCCTTTCCGGAACCGCTGAGAATAAACGCCTGGTTGCTGATATTAAGATTTGTGGCCGCAACAGTAATGGATCCAGCGTTCCTGCCTTCCTTGACAAATGTACTACTGTTGATTTGCGCGCCATTAACCAGATTCATGGAATCAGCAACAGTGATATCAATATTGCCACTCTCGCTGGATGAACCCGAGGAAGCAGACGTGGTGATGCCGGTGAAATTCTGATTATTTTTTTTGCCATCAATAGTGAGATTGGCTGAGTGGATTTTCACCGAGCCAACATTACCGGTTGACAAACTGCTGTTTACAATGCCTCCCCCATTAATCAGGTTCATTGTCTTATCAACTGAAATATCAATATTCCCGGCGTTGCCCATTGAATCGTTTCCAGCAAATGAAAACACTTGTGATGCATTGCCTTGACCGTCAATATCTAAGCTTCCTGAATGAATTGTAATTGACCCGGCATTTCCCTCAGCTGATGTGGCGCTGTCAATTACACTCCCATTCAAATTAAAATGATCAACCACTGATACAGCAATATCACCTGCACTGCCGATATTTCCAGCACCACTGTTAATTTCTGAATTTTCCAGATTCAGTGATTGTACGTTGATTTCGATTCCTGCTTGCTTTTCTGCTGGTTTTTTTCCGCGATATGTGGCAACCAGGTTACTTTTCGTTATCCCGGTTTCTCCACCAGCGAGTGTAATCTTGCCTGTGCCTGTACCACTAACAATAACATTACTATTTTTTATCTGTATATTTCCTTGAAACTTTTTATTTGCAATTTCATCGCTTGAAACTAAATCGTCTATTTTACCGACAGCTGTAATCATTATCTTTCCACCACTGTTAATCAACGTTCCGCTATCGATTACAATATTCCCACCACTGAGTGAAGTTTCAGTTTCCGGAGTCAATAACAGCTGGCTTTGTTCAATGCGTATGTCAGCACTGCGATTCGCGACAAAACCAAATGCGCTGGGGCTGGCCATGCTCAAGGTACTTGCTGCAGGATTGGCTGCACTGAAAACAGCACCATCGCTGAATTGCAGATTCGCTGCTGTGCTGGCATGAAATGCAGCCGGTACATTAATGCTGGCATTGGGGCCAAATAGGATTCCGGCAGGATTGATAAAAAAGAAGTTTGCTCGCCCGACTTCTGAATGCAACACTCCATCAATTGTTGATGATTGTCCGCCGGTTACACGGCTGATGACGTTACTGATGTTGTTGGAGCCAGTAAAGGTTGTTGACTGAGAGTTGTTGATATTAAACGATTGAAAGCTGTGGAAAAGATTGGAGCCAACCGTGCTGCCTAATGATTGCGGGATGACAAAATCAGGCCCTTGAATGTTTAGTCTGGAACCGACTGATCCATCTGTGATAACCTCAGAATGTGCAGGGTTTAATAACGAAACTTGAGCAATTGTTGCTGTTACAACAATTGAACAGAGGGTTCCATAAAGTGTATGTCTGCACATTTTCCCTCCCCAGTGAAGAGAATCCGGTTAGCTTAAACTTCTCAAAAAAGAAAAGTAAGCGCTACCTTGTTTACCAACACTGTAATGGAGTTTATGTATGACTCATGGCAGTGGAGGCATGTATTGTGAGGTCTCATTCTTAAGTGAAACTCTAGAATCTTTCTGAGACTCAAGCTAGCAGGATTCGTTTATGAAGTCCACTAAGTTTAGTGTTAGGTTTCGCGGTAGCGAAGTCAAGCGCTAAGTTCAGAT
>DRLZ01000413.1 GCA_011322755.1 Crenotrichaceae bacterium | reverse complement strand
CTGGATGGCCCGTTTCAGATGCAAATCAGTAGTCTCGATTACAGCTCATATGTGGGCATTATCGGTATTGGCCGCATTCAACGCGGTCTGATCAAAAAAAATGCAAGTGTTGTAGTCGTTGATGGTGAGCATCAGCGTCGAGGGCGCATTCTCCAGGTACAAAGTTTTCTTGGCCTTGAACGGATCGATGTTGATGAGGCATCGGCTGGTGATATTGTCAGCATTAGTGGTATCGACAATTTGCAAATATCTGAAACACTGTGCGAGCCAGACGCACCGGATGCCTTGCCTCCATTGTCGGTCGATGAGCCAACTGTAACCATGACATTCCAGGTGAATAAATCACCGTTTTCCGGGCGTGATGGAAAATATCTCACCTCACGTCAAATCCGTGAACGGCTAATGCTGGAACAAACTCACAATGTTGCGTTACAGGTTGAAGACACGGAAGATCCAGACCAGTTCAAGGTGTCAGGTAGAGGAGAGTTACATCTCTCTGTTTTGATCGAAACCATGCGTCGAGAAGGTTATGAGCTTGGCGTTTCACGCCCGCAGGTCATACAGAAAGAAATTGATGGGGAGCTCTGCGAACCGTTTGAATTTACCACCATTGAAGTCGAAGAAGCGCATCAAGGTGCAATCATGGAAATGATGGGCGAACGTAAAGCCGAGCTAAAAAATATCGAAAGTGATGGCAAAGGGCGTATCCGCCTTGAATATGTTGTCGCTACTCGAGGTTTGATTGGTTTCCAGACAGATTTTTTAACCAAGACATCAGGCAGCGGCTTAATCTCGCATATTTTTGATCATTATGCGCCAATTCAAGCCGGCGTATCATCCAGTCGTAAAAATGGTGTACTGATATCAAATGTAACAGGCAAAGTGCTTGGCTTTGCATTGTTTAATCTGCAAGAGCGTGGGCGCCTGTTTGCCAGTCATGGTGATGAAGTGTATGAGGGCAGCATTGTTGGTATCCATTCCCGAGGCAATGATCTGGTTGTGAATCCTACCAAGGGCAAGCAACTGACCAATATTCGTGCTGCTGGAACAGATGAAAATATTGTCCTGGTGCCGCCAATTATCATGTCGCTTGAACAAGCGCTGGAATTTATCGAAGATGATGAGCTGGTTGAAATTACTCCGAACCAGATTCGTCTTCGCAAAAAGCTATTAACTGAGAACGAGCGCAAACGTGCAAGCAGGGCGGACAAAGTTGATGCTTAATCGATACAAACTGCAGCAGTACGGATGCTATTTATGCTTATGCAGCAAGACCACTTTGAAGAAACAATAACGCACCTGTTTTGCTGTGTGCCACGCCATGCACACTGCCTTTCGGGGCGAAATGGTAATCGCCTGTCTTGAGGTGAACATCTTCAAAACAGACTTCACCTTCGAGTACCAGACATAATTCATCATGCAAATGCTCGTGTGCGGGTGCCTGTGCTCCAGCTTCAACGCGTAACAGATAGGATTCAACTCCGCTGTTAGAATCGATATGCAGTAATTTTTTGAAAATTTTCGGGGCAATTTCTTGCCAATCGCCTTGTTCGGAACGAATTGTTACGAGTGTTGCTGCGGTCTGCTCATGACTTTCATCAATACGATCCATAATCCGGGAGCGAAGCAGAGTCCGACGATCAGGTGCTAGTGCTGTTGGCCTCAGGTTGGCGCCGATTATCTCCAGGGTCTCTTCATCGAGTAACTGCGCGGTTGTTTGATCCACGGGTTTCTTCATGACGGCACTCCTGGATTCTGATTTGATTCTGACATCATCTCCTTCAGTGTAGTCAACGTTCGGCGAAGCCTGGTTTTTACTGTTCCCAAAGCCAGTCCGGTGATTTGTGCCAGCTGGTGATGACTATAGCCTCGAAAATAAGCTAATGCCAGTAACTGGCGCTGTTCATTATCAAGTTGTTGTAACGCATGTTGAACAGCTGCGTTATTCTCGATTGCGAATAATAAATCCTGGGACATATCAGTGGTATTTTCTGCTTCATTTATTTGAAAAGAACCCTCTATAGCATCATGGCTTTGTTCATGAATCTGCGCTGGTTTAAGACGGCGTAGAGTATCCAGAGCACGACTGCGGCAGATAATCGTTATCCACGCAAGCACATTGCCGCGCGTTAATACATAACGGTCGGCTTGCTGCCAGACTTGCAGATAAACGTCGCTAACAACATCTTCAGCGATATCAGGTTGTCTGGTAATACGCAACGCCAAACCATAAACATGCTGCACTGTGGCATCATAAAGCGACTCAAATGCGGTTTTGTCCCGGTTAACAACAGCTTCAAGCAACACGCACAGTTTATCATTTTGTAAATGGCTGTTGGTCGCGGAAATAGACAGTGGTTTTAGCATAACTGTGACCATAGCAGCAACGTATTATCCCCGGGAAGAGAGGTATTCACTTGCCTGTTCATATAAGTTGACTCATGATTTGAGTACATCACATTAGTGACTGATATTTTTCTCATTATTTCTTACTCTACGTGTTGAGTCACAGTTTGGATTCAATTGAATCAAAAATATTAAGATTGAGTTGCTGTTTCACTCGATTATTCAATGTAATTCATTTATTCTCGGAACTTTGTTATCGAGCAGACAGCCTAACCAGTGAGTTGATACAAAATGAGAGACAGACTGGTAACTTAATCATTGAGTATCATCCTAACTGACAGGAGGCAACGATGAAATCCATTCATGACCGATTGGGTGATTGCAGCCTGACCTCTCGCCAGCAACAACGCTTGCAGGATTCTTTCTCTTACATGCAGCGTGAAGCCGATCATTTTCTCGGTTATCCGTGTACCCGTGTGTTCGACTATAGCGCATTGTATCCATTCCTGTCGTTGCCGATGAACAATGTTGGTGATCCTTTTCTGGACAGTAATTATCATCTGAATACCCATGAATACGAACGCGAGGTGGTAGGATATTTTTCCGAACTGCTACATGCCAGCCTTGATACCACCTGGGGTTATGTAACCAATGGCGGTACTGAAGGCAATATGTACGGCATCTATCTAGCGCGTGAGTTATTTCCGCAAGGGCTGGTGTATTATTCCGAGGCGACGCATTACAGTGTG
>DRLZ01000412.1 GCA_011322755.1 Crenotrichaceae bacterium | reverse complement strand
GGGACAGAACTGCATGGGCTTCACTTTCTGTTTTAGGTTATGGTGTCTCGAGTCAGCTTGCCTTGTTCGGGGTTTTGCCCTACGTCAACAAACGCCTCGATGTGACAGTTTCGGGTCAACGCATCAATCGGCAACAGGATGGTTTGGGAGATGTTAGCTTGTTTGCTCGTTATACACTCTTTAAGCGGGATTGGCCGGGTCGCACCTTACGTATTGCACCATTTGCTGGTTTTAAAGCGCCGACCGGATCTGATACTGCCAGTGAGCATTTCGGTCGTTTACCACCAAGCGTACAATCTGGTACGGGTAGCTGGGATGGGTTTGGCGGTCTTGTTGCAACCTGGCAAACGCTGGATTATGAAGTCGATGGACAAATCAGTTATCGGGGAAACACGCAAGCGAATGGTTTTAGAGCAGGCGACCAGCTGCGACTGGATGCGTCCTTGCAATATCGTTTGTGGCCGCAGAGCTTGACTGGCAACATCCCCGGGTTTTTCTACGCTGTACTGGAAAGTAATCTGTCGTTTCGTAAGAAAAACCGGGTGAATCATCAGAGTGATCAAAATTCAGGTGGAACCCAATGGTTTTTAACTCCCGGATTACAATATGTCACTCAACGCTGGGTTATTGAAGCAGCTGTACAAGTTCCAGTCGTGCAGCAGTTGAATGGTCAGGCACTGGAAAATGACTTTATTGTGCGTGCAGGATTTCGTTTTAATTTCTAATCAGTGACTGTTGTATGCTGAAAAAATTATTCAAATTATTCTCAGTATTCATAGCCGTCATACTGGTTTTGATGGTCATCATCTGGGTAGCATGGATTCCAGCACCGATTGAGCCGGAATACCACTTTGTTAAGGCCTGGGGACAGCAAGGCTCGGCTCCAGGGCAATTTAACGACCCAACCGGAATCGCTATCAGCCAGTCTGAAGTGTTTGTCAGTGATGCGCGTAACGCGCGCATTCAGGTGTTCGACCTGGACGGTCATTTTCTTCGCCAGTTTGGTGAAAAAGGCACACAGCCAGGACAGTTGGGACGCCCGATGAATTTATCGATCCACCTCAATCAACTCTATGTTGCGGATTACTGGAATGATCGCATACAGGTTTTTAGCCTGGATGGAATACCACTTCGCAGTATCGGCAAACCCGGTAACGCTCCTGGAGAGTTAAAATCTCCGGGAGGTGTCACTGTTGCAACGGATGGTAGCTTGTATATCGCCGATTTCTATAATCAACGCATCCAGCATCTGACTGCAAAAGGTGATGTTATAGAACAATGGGGGCAAACTGGGAAAACAGGAATCTGGGCTGGAGAGTTTAATTATCCCACCGATGTTGCGCTCGACGCCAATGACAACCTTTATGTAGCTGATGGTTTTAATGACCGGATTCAGGTGTTTTCTAAAACCGGCATATTACGCAAATGGGGTGGTCCGTTTGCAATGAATATTTTTGGTCCATTTAATGGCTGGTTTGCCACTGTCACATCGATATCCATCGATTCATCAAATAACCTGTTTGTTGCCGATTTTTACAATCACCGAATCCAGAAATTTAACGAAGATGGATCATTCCTGACCAGTTTTGGAACACAAGGTGAAAAAGATGGACAATTCCAACATACAATGGCCGTTGCGACTGCTGATGATGGCACAGTGTATGTCACTGATTTAGGCAAACAGCGCATTCAGACATGGAGGCAAGGCCACTGATGAAAACATATCGCATTGGAGAAATATCAAGCAAACTTGAATTGAGCGTGGATACGTTACGCTACTATGAAAAAATTGGTTTGCTTCCGCCTGTAACGCGTAATGCTGCAAAAATACGCTTGTATACAGACCAGGATATCTCTCGCCTCAGGTTTATTCGACGTGCCCAAAAAATGAAGTTTTCGCTTGCAGAGATTGGAGAATTACTACGTTTTCGTGATAATCCGGTGACTGCTAAACCCAATGTGCGGAAATTGGTTGTAGCAAAGCTGTCAGAAATTGATAGTCAACTTGCAGCGTTACAAGCGCTTCGAAATGAACTAAAGCCATTAGTTAGCCAGTGTGAAGAACAAATGGACTGTTGTCCGATTATTGAAAATATTGACCAGTGAAAAAGAGTTCAACTACTGGTTAGGACATTCAATTTGTTATTCCATTGTGAAGTAAAAATGCTCCAATCCTGAGTTTTCTCTCAAAGAATTGGTAACCAACGGGTACCACAATAACGGTAATGTAGTAACTTTCAGTCTGTTTCAGGCTCAGGAAACCAATGCCGGGTACGATTGCACACTGAGCAAACAGATAGCATCACTGGCACTTCAACCAGCACACCAACCACGGTTGCCAAAGCCGCGCCTGATTCGGGACCATACAACACGATGGCTGTTGCAACTGCCAGTTCGAAGAAATTACTGGCACCAATTAATGCGCCTGGAGCGGCAATGTTGAACGGGACGTTAAAGAATTTCATCAATCCGTAAGCAAGCGATGAATTAAAATAGACCTGGATCAAAATCGGTATGGCGATGAGTACCACATGCACAAACTTGTCGGTGATATTATCAGCTTGAAAAGCGAAGATAAGAATCAGTGTCACCAGTAAAGCGAGGACTGTTAGCGGATGCAGGATTCGAATAAATACGTTTTCAAACCATGCCTGTCCTTTCAAGCGAATCAGTATGATCCGGCTGAGACTGCCGAGTACCAGCGGGATGACAATAAACGCTATCACGCTGTAAAACAACACATCGTACGGGACAGTGAGATCACTGGTACCATTGATCAAAAACGCGACAATCGGTGCAAACAAGATCAGCATGATTAAGTCATTCAGGGAAACCTGTACCAACGTGTATGCCGGGTCACCATCGGTTAGATAAGACCAGACAAACACCATTGCGGTGCACGGTGCGGCGGCAAGAATAATGCAGCCGGCGATGTACTGGTCGGCCAGTTCCTCGCCGATGAAAGGCAGCCACAAGTGTTTGAAAAACAGCCAGGCGATGAATGCCATGGAGAAGGGTTTGACCAGCCAGTTGATGAACAAGGTAATCAAGATTCCGCGTGGTCGCTTGCTTACATCCAGAATGCTGCTGAAGTCAATTTTAAGCATCATTGGATAAATCATCAACCAGATTAGCACTGCAATCGGCAGGTTGATGTGACTGTTTTCACCAAATTCCAGGTTGCGTATGGTTGCTGTCAGTTCTGGAAATTGCTTGCCCAGCCCGATGCCAATCGCCATACACAAGGCAACCCATAGCGACAGATATCGCTCGAAGAAACCGAGTCGTTTGACTTCTTCGTGTTGTTTTTGGTTGTTCGCAGTTTTCTTTGAAGATTGCGTTGTCATGACGTTTCTCCGTCTGACTCAGGATGAATTACTCTGATTTTATTGAGCTTTTCACTCAATTCAGTGTCAGACAATTGTTCAATCGGCAGTTCCAGCATTGCCTTGATACGCTGCTTTAGCGTTGCAAAGGTGTTTTCAAATGCAGTTTCGATTTCCTGCTCGGTACCTTCAACATGTCCAGGATCAGAAACACCCCAATGCACACGCACGGCCTTGTTTAGATACACAGGGCAAGTCTCTCCTGCAGCGTTATCACACACTGTAATGACGATATCCATTGGTTGATTATCGAACTCATCCCACGATTTACTGCGATAACTTTCGGTTGGTAAGCCGTGTCGCTCTAATGTTTTCAAAGCGCCAGCGTTGATTCTTCCAATTGGATGACTGCCCGCTGAAAAAACATTGATGCGTTCCTTGCCCAGTTGTTTGAACAAGGCCTCTGCCATCACACTGCGACAAGAATTTCCAGTACATAAAACCAGTACATTCTTCATCATTAACCACCGCAGCAGGAAGAACCGGATTTTTCAGCTGGCTCAGGTGAGCAGCATGATGATTGCGTTTTTTCAGCGGGTTCAGGCGCGCAACAGGTAGAAAACGGGTTTTCGCCATCTTCAGGCTTGTCCTGATCGTTAAAGGTCGGGATATCACTCAATGAATGAAAAGACTCCCAAGCAATACCTTGCGGATCAGTCACCCAGTACTTGTCAGAGCGAGCATAACAACAAGCCGCATCTTGCTGGGTTTCAATCGCAGCCTGGGTTTCATCCAGTTGTTGTTTGATGGCTTGCAATTCCTCATCGTTGTCAGCTTGAATACCAAGATGGTCCAGTCCGGTACGAGCGTTGCGGTTGGAAAT
>DRLZ01000411.1 GCA_011322755.1 Crenotrichaceae bacterium | reverse complement strand
ATTGGACCGAAATCAGTCATCGCGCCAACACCCATGAAGATGATCAGTGGTAACACACCTGATTTAATACCAAAGTAGAAGTAAGAGAGAATTCCCCCATACTCAGCGATACCAGCAAGTGGAATATTGCTCAATACAGCTCCGAAACCAATCGGTAACAGCAGTAATGGTTCAAATCCTTTACGGATAGCTAGGTAGAGTAAGAGTAAGCCGACACTCATCATTACTGCCTGACCGAGACTAATATTGGCGATGCCGGTGCTTGCCCAGAGACGTAACAGATTATCCATGATTGTGATGAGCCTAAGTCAAATTGATCAAGTTGTCGCCAACTGATACAGCATCACCCTCTTTGATCAGGATACTGCTGACGACACCGCCAAAACGTGCTCTGACTTCGGTTTCCATTTTCATGGCTTCCATAATGACGACAACATCTCCTTCATTCACCATTTGTCCTTGTGATACATTGATTTTGAGTATATTCCCAGCCATTGGAGCATCAATAGAGTTGTTTCCATTCACCGCTGGTGATTGAACTGTTGTGTGTTGTGATTGAGTGATTTCACCACCGGGCCCAACTTCCACATGGTAACTGGCGCCATTCACCACAACAGAATAACTCTCGATACCGCCTGTTTGACGCGTAGTCGTGGCAGCTGGAATGTCAGTGCTCGCTGCTTCTGGAGCGGGCTCAAATGCAGCTGGATTATTTCTGTTGCAGATGAATTTCCAGCCAACCTGAGCAAACATGGCATAGATCAATACATCTTCAGTGATATTCTCAGACAGGGTGGCTGTATCTTCTGCTGCTTTTGCTCTGACTTCGTTGGTCAGTGTATCCATTTCTGGCTTGATCAAATCAGCTGGACGACAAGTGATGGGGTCAGCGCCTTCCAGAACACGGTGTTGCAGAGTCTGGTTAACTGGAGCAGGCGTTTTACCATACTCGCCTTTTAATACCCCTGCAGATTCTTTGGTTATGGTTTTGTAGCGCTCGCCGGAAATGACATTGATGACGGCCTGCGTACCCACGATTTGAGATGTTGGCGTCACTAACGGGACTGTCCCCAAGTCTTCCCTTACCCTTGGTATTTCCTCCAGTACTTCATCCATACGGTCTTCAGCGTCTTGTTCACGTAACTGATTTTCCATATTGGTGAGCATTCCTCCTGGAACCTGGGCGATCAGGATGCGGCTGTCAATACCGCGCAAACTGCCTTCAAATTGAGCGTATTTTTTACGAACTTCACGAAAATAAGCAGCAATTTCCTCGAGTAACTCGATATTCAAACCAGTATCACGTTGTGTTCCTTTCAGCATTGCTACCACAGTTTCAGTGGGACTATGGCCGTAAGTCATGCTCATTGAAGAGATCGAGGTGTCAACGTTATCAATTCCAGCCTCAACAGCTTTAAGAATTGCTGTTGTACTCAAGCCTGTTGTTGCGTGACACTGCATGTGTATGGGGATGCTGACAGCTTCTTTTAATCGACTGACCAACTCTTCTGCAACATATGGACGCAGTAAACCCGCCATATCTTTAATACAGACAGAGTGCGCTCCAAAATCTTCAAGTTCACGCGCCAGGTCGATCCACATCGCCATGGTATGAACAGGGCTTACAGTATAAGACAGCGTCCCTTGCGCGTGTTTGCCCACACTAATCGCAGATTGAATTGCATGTCGCATATTTCGGGCATCGTTCAGCGCATCAAAAATTCTGAATACATCAATACCATTGCTTGCTGCGCGTTCCACGAAAGCCTCGAGTACATCATCCGCATAATGTCGATAGCCGAGTAAATTTTGCCCACGCAGCAACATTTGCTGGCGTGTGTTTGGCATGGCTTTCTTGAAGGCACGCAAGCGTTCCCAGGGATCTTCTCCAAGGTAGCGGATACATGCATCGAAAGTAGCGCCACCCCAGGTCTCCAATGACCAGTAACCAACCTGATCGAGTTTGCTGCAAATCGGCAACATATCGTCAAGTCGAAAACGTGTTGCCAATAAAGATTGGTGACCATCACGCAACACAACATCAGTGATGCCAAGGGGGTTTGCCATACTATTCACCATAAAATTTCGATACTGTTGGTTAGATTGTCAATTGATCAATGCTGGTTTGTGGAATGATTGTTACGATATTTGTGTACAGCGACACTAATTGCAGCTGTAATTTCTGATGCGTTGCTGGTCGTCACTGGCTGTTTATCTACAGGTGTCAAGGTGACTTGTTCAGGTGCGAATTTATCAAGCAGTTTTGCAACAAGTTTGATTGTGAGGACTAACAGAACAAGAAAAGCGAAAACAACACCCATGCCGACAAGCATCAATTCTAGACCTGTTGATAGCAAATTGTTGATCATGGTGTCATCTCGCTATGGAAGTTAGTGTTTGTACCCAACTAAGAGATATCTGGCAGGGTGGAAGCCCACTAACCTCTATTATGCTTGACCCTGACAATGAATGAAAAGGGGAATACATTATCATTTTGTCTATTGGCTTGTTGTCAAAATCGCCCAGTATATCAAATCAGGATCGATTCATCAGACCGATTGATCGAGTTGATTCAGTCTGCATGAGTCAACCTCATGTAATAAAACGCGTTGGTAGCCGCGCCATTTTATGCAACAATCTATCATCTTAACATTTTTAACTCTCATCAAGTCGGAGCAGATAGGTTTATGGCGAAATACAATTGGCCGCATCAAGAGGCCAAACGCATCGCATCTCGTACGCGCAGCAAACAAAGTGAAATCATTTTTGAGACAGGTTATGGTCCATCTGGCTTGCCGCACATTGGTACATTTGCTGAGGTTGCCAGAACCACATTTGTGATGAATGCATTTCGTCATGCACATCCTGAAAAGCCAATTAAACTCGTTGCTTTCTCCGATGATATGGATGGAATGCGTAATATACCCGAGAATGTCCCTAATCATGACATGCTCGCCCCCCATCTGGGCGCATCATTATCCGCAGTCCCGGATCCTTATGGTGATGCACAAAGTTATTCTGCAAACATGAATAGCCGTCTTCGTCATTTTCTCGATCATTACGGGTTTCAATATGAATTCAGGTCATCAACCGAGTGTTATAGAACGGGTGTTTTCAATGAAGGTTTGAAAAACATTATGGACAACTATGAACAGATTCGTAATCTGTTCATCAATACAATTTCACCTGACAAACGCGATGCCTGGAGTCCTTTTTTTCCAGTTTGTCAGCAATGTGCAAAAATTAATACCACAACAGTCACAGAAGCCCATGCAGATGACTACGAAGTCAGTTATCACTGTAACAAAACCGACGAGGAAGTCTCGTCATGTCATCATCAAGGACGTGTTTCCATACTTGATGGCAACGTAAAAGTTGGATGGAAAGTGGATTGGGCGTTGCGCTGGCATGTGTTTGGAGTCGATTATGAAATGCATGGAAAGGATTTGATCGATTCGGCAAAATTAAGCTCTAAAATCTGTTCAATTCTAGGCACAAAATCACCAATTAATTACAAATACGAATTATTCCTTGATGAGAATGGTGCAAAAATATCCAAAAAAATTGGCAATGGAGTGTCCATGGAGCAGTGGCAAGCCTATGCGCCTGTCGAAGCACTATTGCTGTTTTTGCTGGAAGATCCCAACAAAGCGCGTCGAATGGGTTTATCCATTCTGCCAACGCTGGTCGATAATTATCTGAAAGCGTTACGCAACGAAGATCAGAATCAGACAACCTCAGCCCTGTGGTTTATCAATCAGATTAGTCAGCATAAAATCGCTGAATTAAAACCTTCAGATGTGACGTATTCTTTGCTGGTGAATGTTGCGGAAAATCTTCATGATGGCGATGCGGAATTACTCTATGACTATGCCAGGAAATACGATGCCAGTATTGCTGAAAACGAAGACTTATTCCGGCGGCTGTGTACGCATGTGATGGCGTATACCAGAGATATGGAAGATGCTGGAGTCATTGTAAAAGTTAGCCCTGAAGACGCGAGTCTGTTCCCGCAGTTAATTGAACTTCGTGATGAACTCAATATTTTATTTCAGCAAGATGATGTTTCAGCTGAGAATCTTCAGACCACAGTATTCTCGATTGCTAAAAAATATGATTTGAATCAACGTGACTGGTTCAAGTTTCTTTACCAGTGTTTGCTGGAAAAAAACCAGGGCCCCAGATTAGGATCATTGTTTGCGATGCTCGGCAGGGAACGGGTGGAGAAACTGTTTGACGATGCTGTTAGGCGTCACAAGGCCGCATCTGGTTAATCAATTCCATGGGCCAGATCCAGATTATTCATGGTGATATCGTCACCCTTGAAGTCGATGCCATTGTTAACGCTGCCAATCCATCGCTACTTGGCGGTGGTGGAGTTGATGGCGCAATCCATCAAGCGGCTGGAAGCGAGCTGGTTGATTACTGTAAAACCCTGGGAGGATGCAAAACAGGAGAAGCAAAAATAACACCGGGATTCAAACTACCAGCAGAATATGTGATTCATACAGTCGGACCAATCTGGTCTGGCGGTAACAATGGTGAAGCTGAATTGCTTTCCTGCTGTTATCAATCATGCCTGGATTTGGCACAAGACCATGGTTTGAAATCAATCGCGTTTCCAGCGATATCATCTGGGCTTTATGCGTATCCAGTCGATCAGGCAGCCGTTATTGCACTCAACTCTCTCTATCGGGGGTTACAGGTGTCCACAGTTATTCAGGACGTGATTTGTGTCTGCTATAACGAGCACGTGTTAACAGCATATAAGGATATCCAATTCCAGACACAAGTCTGATGATGAGTACACACGACTGATTGGCTGGGACAGGTGACACAACAGTTAGCGTTAGTGTGATACGAACAGTACACTAGAAGATCAGAAATCAGGGGAACGATAATGAACGATCAAATTAAAGATGTTAAACCCGGATTGTTTCTGGTTATGCTGACATTGATATTCGGGATCAGTTTAGGTGTTTGTTTTGGGGTTGCTGAAGATTCTGTAAAGTCTTTTATATCGGAAGGTGTCGTTGCACATCCATCTGTACATGATGCTCAAAGTAACAGCAAAATCTGGAGGTATGCACAAAGGTCTCATTTTCATGCAACAGGTATTTCGGCATTTTCTATCGGGTTAGTGCTTTTAATTATCGTTTCTTCTCTTGAGAGAAAATTAAAAACAGTTTCATCTGTATTGGTCGGACTTGGGGGGTTATATCCACTATCATGGTTTGTGATGTTTCTTCTTGCTCCTTCACTTGGAAGAAATGCTGCTCACCATCATATTCTGACTGAAGTGCTGACCTATGTTGGGGTTGGTAGCCTGTTGTCGGGTATTGTTTTAGTATGTGCAAACTTGTTCTTCGATAGATTCCAAGAAACGAATGAGTGACCAGAAGTGGGTATTTAAAATAACTTGTTGAGCATGTTGATGAGTGCGGGTAAGAACCCGAAATTCCTCATGTTATCGATGAATATACATGCACTGTTGTTTCTGATCTGTTCGCCTTGACACGGAGTATTCACGAAGATTTATTGTGACCCGACAAGAGTATGAAGGAAGCAATCCAGATACTGCTTGAATTGTGTTGACTTACATCGATCTGATCTAGTGAACTAAATGTAACTTATTGGGGAGTTCATTTTCATCATTATCTTGTCTGGGGAAATGTTGAGACAATAATTTCCCGCACTGAGCAACGGCTTCTTCCAGAGCTGTGTGAGGTTTGCCGCTTTTCATCCCGTTAACTACAATTGCACAGACCTGATCCCAGTCATCCTGGCTGAGCTTTTCGCTGATTGCATCATCGCCGATGATGCTGACCATGCGTTCATACAATGACACATAAATGAGTACCCCGGTTGCTGCTTGGGTATTTCGTAGACGCAAAAGCTGGAATGTCTGTGCTGCTTTGATTTGCACTTCTTCCTGCATTTCCTTTTTAGAAATAAAGGGAAGTCGTAACACTGGAAAGTAACCAGCCAGCATGGTTCCTGTAACAAAGCCTGTAAAAATTACGATCAATGCCAATGGCAAACTCAAGGTCGCTGTTTTTATCCCTTCCCATTGACCATTGATGGCGATGCTTTCCTGTGTGCTTAGCCAGGCAATGCTCAGTAGTATCATTGCAAACAAGAGTCCCACAATATCCTCGGCTCGATCATATCGCCCTGAAGCTGTTGCGACGACAGGGACAATCTCGCCACTGGTATT
>DRLZ01000410.1 GCA_011322755.1 Crenotrichaceae bacterium | reverse complement strand
CCAAACCGCCGATACTGTCATCTTGATGAGGCAGGATCAAGCCTTCCGGGTGTTCAGGCAGCTCAATATCGTTCAGATAATACTGAAAAATATCATTATAGGCAGCGTTATCGCCAACCAGCACTGCGCCAAGAACGTGTTTGCCATCTTCGCTAACAATCAAGCGCTTGTAGACTTCATCCAGCTCATTCTGGTAAACATAACTGCGAGCTCCCTTGGTACGCGCATGTGCATCGCCAATACTGCCCACATCAACACCCAGCAATTTAAGCTTGGTACTCATGTCAGCACCAGTGAATACGGAGTTTATACCTGACAGTTGATCGCTCACTACACGCGCCATTTGATAACCTGGTGCAACCAGACCGAATATCTGCTCGTTCCACAACGCACACTCACCAATGGCGTAGATGTTTTCATCAGAAGTCTGGCATTGATCATTGATGACAATACCGCCACGCGCGCCAACCTCCAGATCACAATCCTGAGCCAGATTGTCACGCGGTCTGATTCCCGCAGAAAATAAAATCATGTCAGTTTCCAGCATCTCACCATCAGCAAAATGCATGCGGTGGCGAGCCGACTGGCCGTCATCGATCAAAGTCGTATTTTTTCCAGTGTGAACTTCAACACCTATGGCTTCAATTTTTTTACGTAGAATTTTACCGCCGTCTTCATCCAGCTGGACTGCCATCAA
This sequence comes from Crenotrichaceae bacterium, assembly GCA_011322755.1. GTDB lineage: Bacteria > Pseudomonadota > Gammaproteobacteria > Methylococcales > DRLZ01 > DRLZ01. Next base: position 4,958 of record DRLZ01000410.1, on the reverse strand, counting down.
GCGGGGAGCAAATTCAACAACGTGTGTTTGCAACCCTAAACCTTTCAGTGCATTTGCAGCTTCCAGTCCCAGCAAGCCACCACCCACGACAACCCCTGTTGTTGCTGATTGTGCTGAGGACTCCATCATTTCCAGATCTTCGATTGTTCTATACACAAAACAGTGCTCGCGATCATGACCCGCTATCGGAGGCACAAACGGGTATGAGCCTGTGGCGAGCACCAGCACATCATATTCGATCTCGACACCTTTTTCGGACGTGACAATTTTACGTTGACGATCAATGCGGGTTGCTTGATCACCCAGATACACAGCGATACCGTGTTGTTGATAAAACGCAGGTTTTGCCAGCGCTAGATCATCCGCCGTTTTACCTGAGAAAAACTCGGACAAATGAACACGATCATACGCTAATCTAGGTTCTTCACAAAAAGTTGAAATCTGATATCGTTGAGCGACAGAGCTATTCACCATTGCTTCGAGAAAATGGTGCCCGACCATACCGTTTCCTATTACAACCAGTTTTTTCTTTATCATTACGCAATCACTAATTTTTTCAACCGACTCTCATTGTAATCGAAACAAATGCTGCGCATCGTTTTCAAAGAAAGCCGAGCATCAACATCGATTAAAGATATGCATTGAAGCCATAAGACTCAAGAGTTGGATAAGACCTCAACGCCGGGATGTATTTTAAAGTGTAAAATTAACTTTGGTACATGTTCTTTAGAGGTGCCCTTACTGTAACAGTGTTGCTATTTGACTGGTAAATTGTCCATTCATGTACTAACAAACAAGCATCCTTACCACATGAAGAAACGGGTAAACTGTGTTTATTTACAGTAATCTTTCAAGTTGTAATTATAGATTCGGGTTACCAGGAAATTCTCCTGACCCGAGATTGTGCAATGTTGAAAAAAACAAAACAAGGGCATTGTCTAGGTGCCGAGCAGCACACCTACTGTAAAGAAATTATTAGATTTGTACAAATTAATTTATGTAAAGAAGCGAGTTAACTTCAACACATCTTATACTTTCAAATCAAACTTGTTCAACAACGAATAGAGCGTAGGTCGGGTTATTTCAAGTAGTTCTGCCGCTCTTGAAACATTACCCCCAGCTTCAGCTAATGCGCCAACAATCGCACGGCGTTCCGCAGTATTTCGAATTTCACGCAATGGTTGAATTATGGAACGCGCTGCCTTGCCATTATTCTCAAGTTCAAGATCCTGTTCAGTCACCTGATTCGTTGTCGACATAAGCACAGCCCGTTTTACTCGACTCTCCAATTCTCGAACATTCCCAGGCCAGGAGTAAGCTTCCATCGCAGCGAGTGCAGTCTCTGTAAAGCCACTGATATTACGTTTCATTTCAAGCGCATAACGCTGTACAAACGTATTCGCCAAAACTCTGACATCACCACGTCTTTCATTTAACGGGGGAATTTGAATCGTGATTTCATTTATTCGATAGAATAAATCATGTCTGAATTTTCCTTCTTTAATCAGTTGCGCCAAGTTCTGATGAGTCGCACAAATGACACGAACATCAACAGGTATTTCACTTCGTCCACCAACGCGTTCAATGACTCGTTCTTGTAAAAAACGCAGTAATTTGGGTTGTAATGACATTGGAATATCGCCAATTTCATCCAGAAAGAAGGTGCCACCATTTGCCATTTCTACTTTACCCTTGACTTGTCGATCAGCGCCGGTAAATGCTCCTTTTTCATGCCCGAATAATTCGCTCTCTAGTAAATTTTCCGGAATTGCAGCAGAATTAACAGCCACAAATGGCTGGTTTGCCCTAACGCTGTATCGATGAATGGCACGCGCAATGACATCCTTTCCTGTTCCGCTCTCACCTAGAATCAATGTGGTAATATCGGTACCAGAAACACGTTCAACAGTACGACAGATTGCATGCATTTCGGGACTGACAGCTATAATTCCATCCAGTGGGTTGGTAACATCCAGGCGTTGTAATTTACGGTTTTCTTCTTCCAGATCAAAAAGCCTGAAAGCGCGATCAATCACTAATGCAAGCATGTCCGGGTCGATTGGTTTCTGGTAATAATCGTAGGCACCTTGCGCAATTGACTGGACTGCTACATTTGACTGATCATTGCCGGTGATGACGATGACCTTGCTGTGTGGTGAAATTGACTGGATTGCCTGCAGCGTTTCAAAACCTTCGGTAACCCCGCCTGGATCTGGCGGCAATCCAAGATCAAGCGTAATCACTGCCGGGCGATGTTTTTTCACAATTTCAGCAGCAGACTCTCTGTCATCTGCGGTTCTCACTTCGTATGCATCGAAGCTCCATTTTAGCTGGTTTTGTAATCCCAAATCGTCTTCGATTATTAATAATGATCTTTTCATTAAGCGCTCACTTTTTCATGCATATCATTGTTCTCACTTAGACGTGCAATTGGTATCAATAATCGGAATTGGGTGCCATATTCAACTTTGCTTTCAACTTCTACATCGCCGCCTATTGCTAAAATATATTCTCTACTCTCATAAGCGCCAATACCCATGCCAGCTAATCCTTTGGTCGTTTCAAATGGATTAAACAACCCATTTTGAAGAAATGACTCACTCATTCCGCGTCCATTATCCTGGATTGTAATCACTACATCCGCCGTTTCCTGTTTTAAGCTAACGACTACTTTACCTTTCTTGCCAGCTGCCTCCTGTGCATTCTGAATGACATGTGAAAAAACTGAACTCAAACGGTCATGATCAGCAATGACATGAAGCTGTGTATCAACACCGATAAATTTAGGTACAGGCACGTGCTGACTGCGTTGTTCAATGACCTCCAAAAGCACATCTCCAAGACTAATTGTTTCCTGTGGGCTTGATGTTTCACCCTGTTTTAACTGCATCATCAAGCGATTCATCTTATTGACACAGTGTTCTATTGTCTGTGTTGCATCACGTATAAACTCAGGATTATTTCTGTGGCGTTCAGAATTTTTAACCACCAAAGATAACTGTGCGATCATATTTTTCAAATCGTGCATTAGAAATGCAGATAACCGGTTAAAACCTTCAAATTGTTTTGCAACAGTAAGTTCATGCGCCGCATCTTCTAAAGCTAACATGCCTGCAATCTGCTGCCCAGCGGTTCTCAGTAAATCAATCACCTCCCAATTCCAATTTGCATTGACAGGTGGATTTGTCAATACAATTAACCCATAGAGATCATCCCGGTGAAATAGTGGAATTAATAACCAGGCCTGATCCAGACTGCGAATCCAGTCGGTATCTTTCAATTGAAGATCAGCATATAACTCAGGGATTCGTTGCATTTCTTCAAAGTTAATAACCCAACGGGTTTTTTTAATAAATTGAATTAATGCATTGTCAGGGTCAATGCGTTGTAAATCAATTCTGCTGTTTCCAATTTGAGCTCTCCACCTGTAAATACCATGCTGGTCACGCACCCAGAGTGTGCCGCCTTGACTGTTGACTGACTCCGCTACGGCTTCAATTGCCTTATGTTCAAGAGGCTGGTCGCTATTATTTGTTGATAGCAGTGAAGTGATACGTAACCATTCTTCGCGATAATCATAAGCATAATTGAAAAAGTGTTTAGAAAAAAATACACGAACCTGTGCTCGAATAGTTCCTGACAATAATAAAACAACAAGAACCAGGATAGCCCCTACCAGAAAAATAATTTGAGCAACGGGCCCCCAGTGTTTCCCGGATATAGCAATATAGTGACCAGCAGTTCCCATGACTAACAAGTAAACACCTGTTGCTATTAACGCTGTGGAATGAAATACGAGTTTTCGGGAAAACTGTACTGAGACAGCCCGAGTTCTATTTCGGGCTGCAGCAATGATAAAGAAAGGACTCAGTAACGCAAATGTAGCACCGCGTGCATCCCATAAAGAAGGATTGATTTGTCCAATCAATAACGCATCTGCATACAGGTAAAAATCGTAGGCAAACATGAAGCCTGCTGCCAGACATAAGTGTTTGATCCACCATCGATGCTTCGGTTTGACATTTTGGTGAATTTGCTCAACCAGTACTAATCCACAAATTGCAACAACCATTTGCCCGATAAACTGAATTTCAAGCCATCGTGTTACTGATTCTGTAATCCACAGTCTGGGAGCTATCCAGATATGCGCGAATAGCACCACTGTAATGACAAGAAACAGTACCCGGAAGAACCTGAGCTGATTGACATGTTCGTTTTTATCAAGCAATGCATATAGAAAAGCCATCCAGCTTATTGAGCGAAGCAGCTCAATAGACCAGAGTATTTCTGGACCAATCACCACAAACGTTCGCCAGGCCAGTACCATTGCCCATCCAAACGTTATCAGCGTTGACGAAATCAGAAGACGACTGTGAGTATCTTTAAGCTGCTGCTTGTTGGTATTAAAAAAAAGCAGCCCAGTAAGAACTGCATAGACAAATGCGCATGTCAAAAAACTGAAATAGCCGATCTCTGCAGATAAAAAATTAAATGATCCATTCATTACATCTGTTACCTGATAGAATTGTATTTGTCACTTGTCGACAGGAGTAAAATCGTATTCGGTAATAAAAAATACTGATATTGATGTGGGTAATTATGAGTAATGATATTGCTGTTTTCACACTATTGTCAGTTATTATTTATTCATTTATGTACTTAGCACAGTGGTTTTTATATCCTGGAATAAATTTCGCTTTAATTTAATATGATATTAACCCATTAAACAATAACAAATAATGCTAGAATATACGTGTTCTTTTTCATACCAGCTTATTCCTGCCCGCCTTCTTTGACCAGGTTCTTTAACAAACCGAAGTCGACTTTGACAGTCCCTCGCACTTTAATCTTAAAGTGTATACCGATTACTCAGATAATCCAGTACTGATGGCGCGAATAAATTTGTTAGAATATCCCTGCTGTGGTCTAAACCCGTTCATTTTTGGCAAAGCGTCATT
>DRLZ01000409.1 GCA_011322755.1 Crenotrichaceae bacterium | reverse complement strand
GGTAATGGCATATGATTGATCGCCTTTGAACATTTTTCGGCTTCACGGAGCATCTCCATAAAAACTTCGGCTACTCCATCGTTGATTCGTAATTGTGATGGAGGAGTTCTCCCTGCAATTGCATAAAATGCTTCAACCATTTCTTCCAGCTTGTTTTCATCACCGGGTGTTGCTGATGACATCCTCTTCTCCTGGGTAAATGGTGATACTTGGTTTGTGTAATTACATTATAACGCTGGAACTCTGCGCAGATGGACTTAAATGTTACTCATTCACAAAGGTTCCAGACGCAACCATTTGAGGTGTTCATCACTAAACTTCCCCTCTATCTCAGTGGTCTTTCCTGTCTCTTTCTCAACCAATATAGCAATAGAATACTTATCTAGACCGGCAGAGGAATACAAAATATAACGATTAAATTCCTGGCGTGTAATTTTATCACCGTGGAGGCTAGCAAAAAATACCTGGGTAATTTTTGAGTTATCGGCAGAGACTTTATCTAGCATCTTAATTCTGTTCTGCTCATCACAAGAAATAGTTTTGTCTCGTTTTTCTGATGTCGTTAGACAGTTCTTCGTAAACTTTACGTCATTGAATATCATGTACCAGTCTTTCCCTCTGAATAACAGAGAGTTATAGGGCGGCATATTAGCTATACCACCTCCCACAACTTCACAGCTAGGAATGTCTAAAGTGATTGCTTTATATACATATTCAGAAGAACTTGCCGCCAGCGGAATAAATAAAATCAGGATTGAAACAGCGCTTTTCATAATTAATTTTCTCATTACAACCCCATGCTCGCATTATCCATTTTATGACGAAAAGCTGATATAGCTATAACAACGCACGAATAATCCAACTTTTTTGAAAATGAATCGAAAACCACACCATATACATAGGTTGCCACCCATGAGACAGCTCCGGCTCCACTGGCAATTTTTGAGCCAAGAGGTAATGGCATATGATTGATCGCCTTTGAACATTTTTCGGCTTCACGGAGCATCTCCATAAAAACTTCGGCTACTCCATCGTTGATTCGTAATTGTAATGGAGGAGTTCTCCCTGCAATTGCATAAAACACTTCAATCATTTTTTTAGCTTGTTTTCATCACCGGGGGTTGCTGATGACATTCTCTTCTCCTTGCTGAATGGTGATGCGTGATTTGCCATTACACGGCAGCGCTGGAACCACGCGGTCTGCCAACTCCGAGGGTCTGTGTCATTGCCCGTGTTCCTTCCGTGGTCTATTCAGCAGGCCCGGTTAACAAATGTCATAGTGTTTGTTATGCCCGTTCAGCACCAATTCAATGAGCACATCCTCGTTTTTGTGCCGCAATGGCATCTGGCCTGTGACCTTGAACGTCAATTCCAGCGGGTTGTCAGGATTTGGATTGTATTCCACGTCCTGCACGATGACCCGGGGCTCATAGCGCTGAATGGTTTCCTTGATGTTTTTCGCAATCTTCAGCGTGAAATCCGTGGAACCCCCGGTTGCGTCGTTAAAATCCGCAAGCCCAAGCTCCGGTGCACTCTGACAATTTCCCTGCCGGGAATTCAACAGCCACTCAAGATGACGTTTGATCGCGCCGACGACAGCAACCACCTGGTTGCTGTCGTCGATTGAGCGCTTAGCCTCTTTATCCGGCACCTCCAGGCGCTCGAAAAAGCTGCCTTGAATATTTCCGCGACCAGAATATCTCATGCGGATCAAGTGTCTTTATCAAGCTTTCCGACCAGTGACAATTCAAAATTGGCGCCCATGTATTTGAAGTGTGGGCGCACCGCCAAAGAAACCTTGTACCAACCGGGTTCACCCTCGACATCCGTTACGTTCAGCTGTGCGGAACGTAGTGGCCGACGGCTGCGCACGTCCGCAGGGGGGTTTTCCTGGTCGGCAACATACTGTTTCAACCAGGTATTTAATTCGCGCTCAAGATCCTGCCGTTCCTTCCAGCTACCCAGTTGCTCGCGTTGCAACACCTTGATGTAGTGAGCAAGGCGGTTGATGATAAACATGTAGGGCAACATGGTACCCAGTTTATAGTTGGTTTCCGCCTGCTTTCCTTCCTTGGTATTCTGGAATTTTTTCGGCATTTGTACCGAGTTAGCCGAGAAAAAAGATGCGTTATCACTGTCTTTTCGCATGGTCAGAGGAATAAACCCTTCCTCAGATATTTCAAATTCCTTGCGGTCAGTGATTAAGGTCTCGGTGGGAATTTTGGCCTGCAAATCACCAAAGGCTTCAAACATGTGCGTAGGCATATCATCAACCGTGCCACCACTTTGCGGGCCGATAATATTGGGGCACCAACGATATTTGGCGAAACTGTCTGTGATGCGTGCCGCCATCAGAAAGGCGGTATTTCCCCATAGGTAATTGTCGTGCTCACCAGCTGCTTCTTCTTTATAGCTGAAACTTCTTGCGGGATTATCTGCCGGGTCATAGGGAGCGCGCAGCAGGAAGCGCGGCATGGTCAGACCGAGATATCGGGCATCTTCAGATTCGCGCAAACCTCGCCATTTAACAAACCGTGGGCCTTCAAAGATACTATTGACCTCTTTGATGTTACCCAACTGCTCATAGCTCTCGATATTGAAAAACTCGGAACCCGCAGCGGCAAGAAATGGCGCATGTGCCATTGCACCAACAGCGGAAACATGGTGGAGAAGCTTGATATCCTGGGTCGATGGTGTGAATGTATAGTTTCCGACAATGGCACCTACCGGCTCACCACCAAACTGGCCATAACCCGATGAATAGATATGCTTGTACAAGCCGCTTTGCGAAATATCGGGGGAAAATTCAAAGTCATCCAGAAGCTCTTCTTTCGTCACATGTAAAATGTTGATGACGATATTTTCCCTGAAATCCGTGCGATCGACGAGAAGACGTAAACTTCGCCAGGATGACTCAAGCTGCTGAATTTCAGGCGCATGTAAAATCGCATCAACCTGTGCACTGAGCTTGGCATCCAACTCTGCAACAACCTGATCTATAAGACCTTTATTCACATGCTGCTCACTATCGTCCGAACGCAGCATTTCAGAAATAAACTCAGCTAATCCTCTTTTTGCAACATCGTACTCAGCTTCTCCAGGCGTCATGCGAGTCTGAGACATTATTTGTTCTAACAAACCGAGATCTTCTTTGACCTCGACCGACTCTTCTTGTACTTGATTTCCCATTGTATGACCTATTTTTTGTGACCGTTAAATATGACAATATTTCCGCATTTCAATTCAGAAGTTTACGCAGGTGTTACACGTCATCTATGAAGTCTCCGAGCAGGCAGAGGACGTTATTTCTCGGTCTCAGGTTTGCTATCTGCCGTCTCGCCATCTGTTTTTTCCGCTGTGGGTTTTGCCATCAATAACTCTTCAAGCTCAGAGGCGAGCTTAGTTCTGGAAACATCGTCCGCAAGTAAATCCTGAAGTTTCTTACGAAATGCGGGTACATTTCCAAGCGGTCCTTTGAGCGCAACCAAAGCTTCACGCAACTCCATGACTTTTTTCAATTCCGGGACATGCTGAACTATTTGGTCAGGAGTAAAGTCTTGCAGTGTTTTGAATCTCAGGTCTACATTCAGCGTCGCGTCTTCTTCGCCAGAGAGGTGATCATCAACCGTTATACTGGCAGATAAGTCAGTCTCCTCCATGACGGAGTCAAAATTTTGTTGATTTACATTAATGGCAGAGCGGTCTTCCAGCGGTGTATCTTCAGGGTGGCCTTTGAAATCACCCGTCACTACCATTTTCAGAGGAAGTTCAACTTCCTGCTGCTGATCCCCGGTAGAAGGTACATATTTGATATTGATACGTTCTTTGGGAGCAACTGTTGCGTCCTTCGCCATAATATTACATCTCCAGAAGAGCGGGTATAACCACCCCGGCCCCAATAGTTGTTAAAATTAAATGAGTTGAAGTGTGCTCTGACAAATAATCAGAGAATATTAATAATTACTAAAACATCCGGAGTGAAGAGCTGTTTGTCAAACTTATTTTATTATGATGATCTGTCGAAAAAACCGGACTGACAGCATGATCCGTTTTTTTCCGCTCCAAACCATTTCCTTTTGTTCCCGTAATGGTGCTGTAATTTATACCTAATCCTGTCGTTTCGTCAAATTACAGCCCTCACATTCACCTTGTTTAAGTAGGGACTTTTTTTATGGGGATCGAGTGACATATTTTACTGTAACCAGCATGTTTTAGTTGGGTTTTTCATAGGGAGGGCGGGATCCTGATCGTCATACAGGAGGAGAAATATTGGTGCCGGCAAGTAAAATCCGGCAGTTTTGGTAATATTCACACTTTTTCCAGAATTCACAATCTCGAGTCGATAATTGTCAGGGTGTTAGATACACAGACAGCTGTAACTCATTATCATCATTAAAAAATTACAAATTTTCCTGCTTTACAAACTTCAGCCGCATGCCAATGACTGTCCTTAAAAGAAAGCTGTGGATGAATGCCGACCTTACTATATAATCTCTGCGGATTTTGAGCAAAATGGCTTTCGCGGGTGTCAATTCGCCTCAGCACATCACAGCAAAATCATTTACTTGCATGTTTGACTGTATATATCGTTCATAACTCTCTAAATGAAAACAAATTAGTAGGAGTCTCCGTGCTTAGAGTAGATTTAGCGGCCTTGATTGGAAGCCTGAATAATTCCTGTAAACATGCCCTGGAAGAAGCTTCCAGCCTCTGCATCAGTCAACATGGGATGGAAGTAACCGCCGGGCATTTATTATTTAAACTCCTCGAAGACCCATTCGCTGACATTAGACTTATTCTCAAAAATGCGAATCTCAGTCACGAAGAGTTGCAAAAGCTCATCGCTGGTGGGTTTGATCATCATGTTGAGCAGTCCGCGGACTATCCTTCTTTTTCACCCTTACTGATTGAGTTGCTACAGGAAGCATGGCTAATCGGTTCCCTTGAATTTAAAGAAACACAGATACGCAGTGGCGCTATTTTTTATGCCCTGTTAAAGAATACGGGGCGTTACCTTCCCGCTACAAGTGGGCGATATCTTGATACGATCAATACCGAGACATTGCGAAAAAATTTCAACTCAATTACGGCTTTATCCGGGGAATCGGAAGAAGTAACCAGCGCCGGGGGAGTAAGGCGATCCGGTACTTCAGATGCGGGTACTGCGCTGGAGAAATACGGTATCAATTTCACCCGCCTTGTCGAGGAAGGAAAAATTGACCCCGTGTTGTGCCGTGACAGTGAGATTGATATGATGATTGACATTCTCTCGCGCCGCAGGAAAAACAACCCAATCGCAGTTGGAGATGCGGGTGTCGGCAAAAGTGCACTGGTAGAGGGGTTAGCGCTGCGTATCCATGAGAACCGAGTACCCCAGCATCTATCACAAGTGACGCTCTGGGGGCTTGATCTAGGCTCGCTACAGGCCGGTGCTTCAGTAAAGGGTGAATTTGAGAAACGACTGAAATCAGTCATTGAGGAAGTCAAGGCATCATCAACGCCTATCATTCTGTTCATTGACGAAGCCCATACCCTGATCGGTGCTGGTGCACAGACCGGAGGCACTGATGCGGCAAATCTGTTGAAACCCGCCCTGGCCAGAGGCGAATTACGTACGATTGCAGCAACCACCTGGTCAGAATACAAGAAATACTTTGAAAAAGATCCAGCATTGTCACGCCGATTTCAGTTGGTAAAACTGGATGAACCCAGTGTTGAAGACGCCGTTCATATTCTTCGCGGTTTGCGCTCGGTCTACGAGAAATCACACAAAGTATATATCACCGAAAGCGCCATCCAGGCAGCAGCAAAACTGTCTGATCGATATCTCTCAGGGAGACAGCTTCCCGATAAAGCGATTGACGTCCTGGATACTGCATGTGCCAGGGTATCAACAGCACTGAGCATGTCTCCAAGGAAATTGAACAGACTGGACAACCTGAGTCATCAGATTGCAGAAGAACTCGCGATTCTCGAGCGAGACAACCGGATAGGTAACAGCATAGACTATGAACGGATTGCCGAATTGGAGCAGTCGGCTAAAAAAACAAGAAAAGAAAAAGAAACGTTAGAGGCGGCATGGAAGCAGCAGAAAGATATCGTTGCTCAACTGATTGAAGCAAGAACAAGAGAACTTGAATTATTACCCGATACCAAGAGCCTTGATATCGATAACACTGCAGACATTGACAGTTCAGCAGCAATAAGTCCGCACGACCTCCTTAATTCACTGGCTGAATTACAACATGAGCAACCTCTGATCCATGCGGATGTCGATAAAAAACAAATTGCTGCGGTCATCTCTGACTGGACGGGCATACCGTTGAATACTATTACTGGCGATGAACTCGAACGCATTACCGGTTTGCCGAAACAATTGAAATCGATGATCAAAGGTCAGAAATCGGCAATTGAAACAATACACAAACACCTGTTGACGGCTATAGCGGATTTACGGCGTGCAGGCAGACCCATGGGTGCGTTTCTTTTGGTAGGCCCCAGTGGCGTAGGGAAAACTGAGACCGCCATACAGATCGCTGACTATATGTTTGGCGGCCGTCAGTTTATGACGGTTATAAACATGTCCGAATACCAGGAAAAACACACACTCTCACGCCTGATTGGCTCTCCACCCGGCTACGTTGGCTTTGGTGAGGGCGGTATTTTGTCTGAAGCAATACGACAAAGACCCTACTCCTTGGTTTTGCTCGATGAAGTTGAAAAAGCACATCCCGATGTGCTCAATTTGTTCTACCAAGCCTTTGACAAGGGTGAGTTTTCTGATGGTGAAGGTCGTGTTATTGACTGTAAAAATAATCTTTTTTTTCTGACTTCGAATATCGGATTCGATAACGCAGACAACCTTGATTACGACTCTCTGTCTGATGATGGCCTGCGAAATGAATTAATGCGCTTCTTCAGACCGGCCCTGCTCGCCCGAATGCAAGTTGTCCGATATTTGCCTCTGGATGATGAGGCACTCAATGAAATTGTTGAACAACGACTAAGCAATCTGTCAAGCCAGTTTTATGAACGTCATAATGCTGAATTAATACTGGATGAAGCAGTTAAGGAAACCTTACGTGCTCGGTGTATTCACCATGAAAACGGGGCAAGAATGCTTGATGCTGGAATTGAAGGTGAACTGCTGCCACCCTTGTCACTAGAAGTATTAACCTGTATGGCAGAAAAACGAACGATAAACCGCGCATTCCTAAAAGTCAGTGACGGTAATTTTTTCACAATCATTGAATAAATTTAAAATGGAAGGGAAAGAAATTTTAGAAATATTGGAGGGTTCCTGCCTTGCGGAATCTCAGCAGGAGTTTTTAGCCTTATTTTTTGAGGGCCTGAATCAAAAGCTTGGATTATCCGGTTCGATTTTCTTTCGCCTTAATGCGATGAAGGATTGCTTGGTTCCGATTTATTCTACCTTGCCATTTCAGACCGGAAAAACCCTTACATTCCCCCTGGAGAACACCAGCAATCCCGTGGTGTATTCACTAATTTCAAATAAACCTTACATCGCAAGGAAGCTGAATACCTTACGGAATATTGAACTGGATTTACAACGACTGATCAAAACAGTTCCTGCGGACAGTACGATGCTGTGTTATCCCTTTAGGTACGGTGCGGACAAGAGTGAGTACAGTGTTTTTGTCTTTTTCGCACAGGTTTCCGCAGCTGAAAAAATAAATGACCCTGTCTATCGACGTCTGCTTGGCATCATGTCCTGCATTATGGGAATCTATGAACTGGCCGAGAGGAAGGATAAGGAGAAAAAAATCATGCAATGTGATTTGACAACTCTCTCCAAAAACAATATTCAGAAGTCGGTAAGAGAGCAGATTGCCAACGAATATATTGGCAAATCAAAACCAATCCGCATGGTATGGGATTTGCTTGCCCGGGCAGCCGCAGCATCGGAAGTATCGGTTTTGCTACGAGGTGAAACGGGAACGGGAAAGGATCTTGCCGCATCGTTGATACACCGACATTCAAAGCGTTCGCAAGGCCGTTTTGTTGTTGTCAATTGCGCCGCAATTCCAGAGCACCTACTTGAATCCGAATTATTTGGCTATTGCAAAGGGGCATTCACAGGCGCCATTCAGAACAAACCGGGATTAATTAAACAAGCCGATGGTGGCACTTTATTTTTAGATGAAATCGGTGATCTGTCAGATATTCTACAGGCAAAATTACTGCGCGTATTGCAAGAAAAATGTTTTACTCCGATAGGGGCGGATAAAGAAGAATATTCTGACTTCAGATTGATCACGGCCACTCATCGCCCGCTGGAGGAATGGATTGAAAAAGACAAGTTCAGGCGAGACCTTTTTTATCGAATCAATCAGTTTAATATAACGATACCTGTTTTGACCGACCGAGCGGAAGACATACCTGTATTGGTGGATTTTTTCACCAATGCTTACATGCAGGAAAATACCGCACATATCTCCGGATATGAAAATTCAGCAAAGGAATTGTTGCATGATTATCATTATCCTGGGAACATTCGTGAACTTAAGAATATTGTATTTCAAGCCTGTATGTTCGTTGGCGCGGACAATCTGGTTACGCAGAATAACATCCAGGCCCTACTGCACAAACTAACTGAAAATCACCCGGCAACAGAGCAGACTTACGAGCATGTTATGAAACAAATTTCCGGAAAGAGTCTGCCGGAGGCGACGGAACATTTTGAACGAAGAATAATTCGTATGGCCTTGCAAAGTTCTGGCGGATCAAGGTCAATAGCAGCAGATACACTGGGTATTCCTAAAAGAACGCTGGCTCACAAGTGTAAAAAATGGCGCATTTGTTGTGATAATTAATCCTGTCCGATAATGAACAACTATATCAAAGAAACTGTTTTTCTCCTCCTCGTGACCTCACTATTTGTGAGCAACTGCCTGCGGGCGTCCACAGAGACACCCTCCCCCTCCAAGTGCACACAGATAAAGTCCTCACTGAATCGACTTGCCTGCTTTGACTCTTTATTCAAAACCCCTGTTCATTTTTCCGAAAAAAGCAACGTCAGTGATTTGCGCGCCGATTATCAACCGGAAATACTTAGAATTGTGCAACGCATTGAAGCAGGAAGACCCCCGGAAACTGCTGGCCTACTGATGCAAAAGGGCATCGATCATGAAGCCAGTGATCAAGAACGAATCATTTTGTCTGCCCCGGCAATCGGCGCGCCCTCCCCCAGACCGCTGTTAATTATCAGTTGCATCAACAATATCACCCGCCTCCAGATTGGTTTTGAAAAATCATTGACTGAACACAGCGTCCCTGTGACTCTAAATTTGGATGCCATGTCTATTGGTGGTGATTATCTTTGGCGGGTAATAGAAGCGGGAAAAATTGTCGATGCCGGGCGCGGTATCTCCAGCATCAGTATCCTTAAAAAAATCTCAAAACACCAACGCCTGATGATCCAATCCGATGCGCATTTACTAAATGGTTTGACCTTTGACATCTCAGGATTAAATCAGGTACTACCGAAATTCCGCAAAGCTTGTCACTGGTAAAAAAT
>DRLZ01000408.1 GCA_011322755.1 Crenotrichaceae bacterium | reverse complement strand
TGATCCAGTTGATGTTCGGAAAAAACGTCTTGAAGGCGAGCGCGAGGATAAAATCGCCGACGAATTTCCGTTAACAGCGCAAAAAGAGCTAATCTGTACCTCGTGCCATACCCCGCATACCCAGAAACCATCAGGTGACGTGCTCTACCCTGCACATCACAATAGCTGGATGCGTATTCCAAACAATGGCGGTGACTTATGTGAAAACTGTCATGAGTCCAATGCTGAAACAGCCCGTGAGCACAAGGCAGAAAAGGCAGGCAAAAACCATCCCCTGGGTATGCGTTTGCAAAAACCGCCACATAAAAATGCCAAAGATTACCCATCCGATCCGCATTTACAAAAAGGACTGCCAAAAATACTGGCTCAGTCAGGCGCCAGTCTGGGACATGATAACGAGATGATTTGTCAGAGCTGCCATCAGGTACACGGTGGCACAAAAGAAAATTTACTGGCGATCAGCGATGACAATGGCAAACTCTGTCAGAGCTGTCATCAACGCCAATATAGCAAAAACAAAAAACAGGCACGCAAAAAAGGCGTGCATCCAGTCAATATCAAACTCGATGATCTGAAACTGGATAAACCTGTCAAAATCAACGGTAAAACCATCAATAAAGTCACCTGCAACACCTGTCACAACATCCACGATGGTAAACCTGGAACAGTTTTACTGCCAAAACAGATTAAAACCACAGAAGAACTTTGTGTTACCTGTCACCAGCGGCAACATGCCGAAGACAAGGATGATGCGATTCGCAAAGGTATCCATCCAGTCAATACGAAGCTGGAGGAGCCAGTCAAGATTAAGGGCAAACAGATCAAGGTTGTTGGCTGTCTGACATGTCACGCAGTTCATAAAGGAGTTAAAAATACGCCTGCGCTGGTAGAAGATCATCACGATGGTAAGCTCTGTGAACATTGCCATGAAGGAAAAAGCAATGTTGTCGGTACCGACCACGATTTACGCATCACCGCAAAAGACAAAAAAAATCGGCATGATGAGTTGCCGGTAAAATCAGGTGTGTGTGGCAGCTGCCACTCTTTGCATCGGGGCAAGGGGGAACAACCCTGGCTGTTTGCTGCGAAAATGGTCAAAACAAACAAAGCAGATCATCCTGACCGTGATCCAGTCAAGCTCAAAATTGATGCGTTGTGTCTGAATTGTCACCAGAAACACGGCATTGCTGAAGACAAACCCATCGATCATTTTGCCCATCCCTACAAAACCCTTGTGTTGCGTTCAGACAAGAACGCCATGCCACTATTCACTCAAGATAAAGAAAAAGAAACACAACAACACGGCATGATCGCTTGCATCACCTGTCACGAACCACATCATTGGGAACCGAAAACTAAAGAATCCACTAAAAAACGTACTTATCCCCGTTTTAAAGACAATCAGGAAGGAACCGTGCTGACCAGTTTTCTACGCCAAAAAGGCATCAAAAAAACCTTCTGTGTTGACTGTCATGGCATGAATGCCTTGCTTAAATACAAGTATTATCATGACAAATCGCTAGTGAAGGAAAAAGACATTGATTACATACAGTAAAAAACCAAAGATGAAATAACTTGACAATATCTGTTAAAATGGAGAGCTGGATTGCGATTTATCAAAGCTATCAAGCTTGTTTTTATTAGACAATCACCGCTGCACTAAACGAAATGTATAATCAGGATTTCTCCGGCATGGACAACGCATCATCAAACGAAGCTTCTTTAAAACCGGCTTTAAAACTGGGCATTCCCGGTTACAGTTATGAGGACTTGTATGATCCGTTGCGCCTCAAAGATTTGTTTGATGCGTTCAATCAGTCACTTGAACAAGCCAATGCTGAAGTCTATAGCGACTATCAGGCTTATCATCAATGTCAGGGCGAAGGCATGTCGCCTGAAGCTATTTCTGAAGTGTTGGTTAAAACCGCACCTTATCTCAGTGACTTCATTGCTGAATTGTTCGATGTAGATGATGCACGCACAGCGCAACGCGAGAAAACCAAAGCTGAAATGGAGATTATTTTCAGCTTCAAGAAAAAGCTGGTTGGCGCTGTCAAGAAACTGTTTCGCAAAGACAATCCACAGGAATGGAATTTTTCAGACATCAGCCAACATGTCAAAACCCTCGTCGATATACTCACCAGCAAGGACATTGATGCGCAAGACAAGGAATTACGTACTGCCAGTGTTGCTGTCGAGCTGCTTTCACTACTCGATAGTCTAAAGGATGACAATCCAGATCAACAAACACTGCAAACTGTTGAACAAATACGCCAGCAACTTGCAGACAATACCCAAGCAGCCGGGTTATTCAATGACAGCTTGTCACTGAGTGATCCAGCTGAATTTATTGAATCATTATTGCTGTGGATTCAGCGCTGGGCACACGCGATCAATACCTTGCCTGACCATCACAATCTGGTCAGAAACTGGGTTTCATTCAAGACGCCTGAACGACTGGATTTTGAACATCTGGTGCCTGTTCATGAAGAATCAGCCGGTGATTACACCAAACTCAAGGGTCCCGAAGAGCATATGCGCCTGCGTGACGGGTTTGAACTGACTGACAAACGTTTCAAGCTGCGTCAGGTACTCAACGAAATTGACTTGTGCAAGTTTTGTCATGATCGCGATGCTGACGCCTGCTCCAAAGGCATGCGTAACAAAAAAACCGGAGAGTTTCATATCAACCCGCTGGATATTGCCTTGACCGGCTGTCCGCTGGAAGAAAAAATTTCAGAAATGCATGTCATGAAAGGCGAAGGCGACAATATCGCCGCGTTGGCGCTGGTTGTAGTTGACAACCCGATGTGTCCTGGAACGGGTCATCGTATCTGCAACAACTGCATGAAAAGCTGCATTTTTCAGAAAAGCCAGCCGGTGGATATTCCACAGGTGGAAACCAATGTGCTCACCGATGTGTTGTTCATGCCTTACGGATTTGAAATCTATGGATTACTGACACGCTGGAATCCACTCAATGTGAAACGTCCTTATCCCCTGCCCTACAATGGCAAAAATATCCTGGTGGTTGGCATGGGGCCAGCAGGTTATACACTGGCGCATTATCTGATCAACGAAGGCTTTGGCGTGGTTGGCATTGATGCTTTGAAGATTGAGCCATTACCGGAATCGCTGACAGGGAATGATCATCAGTCCCCGCAACCGATTCAAGACTTCAGTGAACTGTATGAAGATCTGGACAAACGCATTTTGTTAGGTTTTGGCGGTGTCGCAGAATACGGCATTACAGTACGCTGGGACAAAAACTTCCTCAAGGTGATCTATCTTACCTTGTCTCGTCGCAAACAATTCAGCTGTTATGGCGGCATTCGTTTTGGTGGAACATTAACCATTGATGATGCATGGGATCTGGGCTTCCACCACATTGGTATTGCTACTGGCGCGGGTCAGCCAACGGTGATTAACCTCAAAAACAATCTGGCGCGTGGTATTCGTAAAGCGTCTGATTTTCTAATGGCGTTACAACTGACAGGCGCTGCCAAGAAAAGTTCGCTTGCCAACCTGCAAATGCGCTTGCCGGTGGGTGTGATTGGCGGTGGTCTGACTGCTGTGGATACCGCAACAGAGGCGATGGCCTATTATCCGGTACAAGTAGAGAAAATAGCCCATCGCTATACTACCATCTGTGCGGAAATAGGCGAACACGCCTTCAGGGAACGTTTTGATAAAGAAGAAATCATCATTCTCGATGAATTTCTGGAGCATGGCAAAGCCATCATTGCTGAAAGAGAACGAGCGAAACGAGCTGGCGAGCTACCTGATTTCCAAACTCTGGTTCAAAAATGGGGCGGTGTGACTTTGTTCTATCGCAAAGGCATGTATGATTCACCTGCATATCGGCAAAATCACGAAGAGGTTCATCTGGCGTTGCAAGAGCACATTTCCTGGGTTGAGGGAATGAGTCCTGTTGAGGCAGTAACAGATGAGTTTGGCCATCTCAATTCGGTCATTTTTGACAAGCTTGAAAAAGCGGATGATGGTCGCTGGTCTGTCACAGAAAATCAGCTTAATATACCATTGAAATCACTGTACATTGCTGCTGGCACATCCCCTAACACCATATATGAAGATGAATTCCCTGGCACGTTTGAAAAAAACTGGAAGTTTTTCAAACGGTTTGAACTGGAAACAAACGGCATTGTTCACAAACTTGTGACACCGCCAGAAAATGATTATCCAGAACCTAAAATTGATCCGCCAGCACCATTGACTTCTTATCAGCACGATGGGCGATTTATCACCTATTACGGCGATAACCATCCGGTTTATGCTGGCAATGTTGTAAAGGCAATGGCTAGTGCAAAAGACGGCTATCCCTATATTGTAAAATTGTTTGAGGATGAATTATCTAATCTGTCCAGTGACCAACAATCACAACGAGATAATGCGCTTCTGGGGTTCAGGAAAACACTCGATCAACAGTGGCTGGCAACAGTGAAAGAGGTTAACCGGTTGACACCAACCATTATTGAAGTTGTTGTTCATGCACCAATGCAAGCGCAAGGGTTCCATCCGGGACAATTTTATCGCATACAAAACATGGAAACCCATGCTCCTGTAGTCAATAATACAAGTCTAAGCACCGAGGGTCTTGCCTTGACCGGTGCATGGGTTGATAAGGAGAAAGGACTGATTTCACTGATTACCTTGGAAATGGGCAGTTCTTCAAGATTATGCGCTTTCTGGAAACCGGGTGATCCTGTCGTTGTCATGGGTGTAACAGGAGCGCCAACCGAGATTCCTCGCAACAAAACAATCTGTCTGGTTGGTGGTGGGCTGGGCAATGCTGTGTTGTTCTCCATTGGCAAGGCGATGCGTTCGGTTGGTAACAAGGTTATCTATTTTGCCGGGTATAAAAACAGCTTTGATGTATTCAGAGTCAAGGATATAGAAGAAGCATCTGACATCATTGTCTGGTCAGTTGACCCAGGCGACGATGTAGAGTCCATCCCGACATCGAGAACACAGGATAAATCATTTGTAGGAAACATCTTGCAAGCAATGCAAGCCTATGCAAGCGGTCAGTTGGGTCAACAGCAAATACCCCTGACTGATGCCGATTTGATGATTGTGATCGGTTCTGACAGGATGATGGCAGCTGTACAGGCTGCTCGCCATGATCAGCTAAAACCATATCTGAAACCAGAGCATGAAGCAGTTGGCTCAATCAATTCACCAATGCAATGTATGATGAAAGGTGTATGCGCACAATGCATGTGCAAGCACATTGACCCTGACACAGGACAGGAAAGCTTTGTTTATAGTTGTTTCAATCAGGATCAAAATCTTGAAGAAGTCGATTTTGAACATTTACACACACGGTTAAGGCAGAACTCTGTACAGGAAAAATTGTCCAATTTCTGGCTTGATCATTTACTGAGTGAAGTGCCGACGCATCAATAATTGATGCTGAAGAAATACGCTATACATAAGGGTTCACTGATATAAATTTGCAATACAAACACAGATAGTGTATTAAAACGGCCTTGATAACAAAACATAATCCTGAAACAGGAGAAAACAAATGACTGATCTTCGTCAAAACACCCCCGATATGCCGTTCAGCTTTGAACCGGTTGAGATAAAAGAGGGGGAAGAATATATGAGCCTGCCTCAGCGCCAGCATTTCAAGGAAATACTGACCAACTGGAAGCAAAGCCTGATGTCCGGTGTTGACGACACTGTACTACATATGAAAGATGATGCCGCGAACTATCCAGACCCGAATGATCGCGCATCCCAGGAATCTGATTTTAGTATTGAGTTACGCACGCGTGACCGCGAACGTAAACTCATCAAGAAAATTGATGAGTCATTACGTAATCTTGAATCCGAGGAGTATGGGTATTGTGAAGATTGCGGCACTGAAATTGGAATCAGACGCCTGGAAGCACGTCCAACGGCTACACTCTGTATTGATTGTAAAACCCGTGACGAAATCCGTGAAAAACAAATGGCATCTGGCTAATCAGCCATCAAATAATTTATCAGGTTAAAGACGCGGATACATTCATTCAGATTCTCCCGCAATAGTGTTGATCACTAGGCGGGCATGGTCACTTCAACCGAAGAAAAAACAAGCCTGAATCCCCGCCAGAACCGCAGTCGTTTTGCACCCTCACCAACTGGCGAACTACACTGGGGCTCACTGTTTAACGCCCTCGCCAGCTATCTTCAAGCGCGCAGTCAACAAGGTGAATGGTTGCTGCGCATTGATGATCTGGATCCTGCACGAAGTCACCAGCGGTTTATCGACTCCATTCTTTATACGCTTGAGCGTTTTGGTTTGCAGTGGGATGGTGGTGTCTACTACCAAAGTCAGCATACCGAACACTATCAGGCTGCAGTTGATGTGCTTTGCAAGAACAATCAGACGTATGCCTGCAGATGCAGTCGTAAACAACTGAAACGCTATCATAATCAACACCCGGAAACTCCGGATTACCCTGGTTTTTGTCGAAATAAAACCATTGACACACGTTCACAATATGCACTGAGAGTTAAAACAAATCGTATTCCAGTTGTTTTTTCAGATCCACTCCAGGGCACACAACAACAAATTCTTGCCCAAACCAGTGGCGACTTTATCATCATGCGCAGCGATAAAATAACTGGCTACCATCTGGCATCGGTTGTCGATGATTTCAATATGGGAATCAATCAGGCACTACGTGGTTATGATTTGTTACAGTCGTCAATCCAGCAATGTTATCTGCAACAGTTACTTGGCTACCCGACCCCGCAATATGTTCATCTGCCTGTCATTGTTGATACCGGCGCAATAAAATTGTCCAAACAAACAGGTGCAAAGCCGATTACACACAATCCAGTTGTTGAAACTCTTTTTTATTTACTCATACAACTCAGACAAAAGCCGCCTCCTGAACTACGTCATCTACCCCGCAAGACAATCATTGATTGGGCTGTTGCTAACTGGAACATCGATCGATTAAAAGGCTGTACTAAAATCAAGCACCAAAACCAGGAGTAGATCGTAAACAAAGAATGTGTCCACCCAGGGAGCTGTGTTATTAATATCTGCCGTCAACAGCAAGTGTTTTTAAGATTGATGCTGCGATGAAATCATGATGTTTTGGTGTCGCATAGTAAACATTGAAAGCTCTGGTGTAATCTGGTCGTTGAGGATAAGTTTCACGATCAAACACATCGACGATCTTTCCATTTATATCACTCACAATCGGCTGTGGACGCGAAGTCACAAAACTGCAATCAATAACGCCAGTACAAACTGATTTAACTTCATCAATCATCGCTTTTGTCACAAAATGCGGGAATTCACCTAATACTGATGAATGATTAATATTTTCACCTATATTTTTTTCCGAAACCCAGATGAGATAGGTACTGATTCCAGTCTTTGAAATCAATTCAAAATACAGTTCAACCCAGCGCTGCTGAACAGACTTAACTTGTTCCAGGTATGCATCCTCGCCATACTCTTTCCGCAGTACATGATACGCGTCGGCGGCAAGCATCGTTTCATTTTTACGAGACCCTTCAAGAAACCGAACCACACCGTTATTTCCCTGGCATTCAAACAACCCAGCCGATACTGAACGCCCGGACATGGTTTGCATGATGTGAATCTCTGCTTCGGCGATCAGTGTCATCAGACTTGGTCTTTTTAGATAAAATTCAGGACCTGCACCTGATACACCAAGATTTAAAAATGGTTTTTGACTCAACCTGCCGACTTGCGCAGGGAAAGGCTCATGAACAAAGCGCCCAAAGGTTTGTGCTGCACCTGTAAAAACCAGATAATCATTCTTGCCGAGACAACAACGCGGACCACGTAAACCAAGCTGTCCTTTATCTATAAAATACATGTTGTAATCAAAAGCGCACCGATCAGTGATTTGATACCCCATCCCCATCTTCATTCCCCCATGATGACAAGCTCACTCAGTCGATCAATTCCATCTTTATCAGACATTGTTTCTACCTGATTGCAAAATTCCTGATACATTTCCATTCGCCGACGCAATGGCGTTTCAGTCAATTCGCCAAGCAATTTTTTTACTTCCATACTGCGATCAGAATGAATAACGCGATCTTTTAAATAAGCTTTTGGGTCACCACCTTGTGGTGACTGTGTATGAATTGTTGCCTGTACTGGCTCATATCGTAATGGGAATACCCCCATCAAACGCGCAATTTCACATTCAAGATCAGCACAAAACTTGCGATATGAAACCAATCGATAATGCTGGGCACGCCCATGTCTCGCAATAACCTCAAGTGAATTCAAAGTCATCGTAGCAAACTGGGCAAATGATTGATCATCTACTTCCATCATTGTCTTTTTCTTCCACAGAGTTCGTGATGCTTCGACTTGTGATAAATAGGCTTCAAAAGGAGATCGAAACAGCACGATCAAAGCCGTATAGATACCTTCATTTCGTGCATTCTCAAGCAATTCAAATATGAGTTCCAGATTACTTGCACGGGTTGTTGTTTCTTTAACAAGTAATGCCCTGTCTGTCGATGGGTTGATGTCAAAATCTGCACATAAACGAGTCACCTGTGTTTCAGAATATTCTGTTTCCCGTCGACTCTGGTAAGGTTCTACAATCCCGTCTACCAGTGAATGTGTGGCTAATATTCTGTGGACTAATGTCGTGCCAGAACGTGGTAACCCAACCAGTGCAACAAGAGAATACGGTGTCTTAAGCATAGAAAATATTAAGTGTTGGAAGAATGTGACAGAACCATCTCAACCCGGCACCACACCCAGATCACATATCTGCCTGTGTTGATTTCGCATGTATACCAGTACTGCAGTTTTGTATGTGTTTTGTCTTGTTCTTGTGGCGAGAGAAAGTGGCAGTTTATTATGTTATATCGTAGGATAAAGTGCCAGGCAGTATATTGATTTTAGTCATGTTAATGAAACTTAGTTTTACGAACACAAATCTTTAGGCTACCAATAAAAAATCACTCTGAAAACAAATCGAAAATCAACAACAAACCCATGTTTAGTAAGAACCATTGCTTGAGCACTTGTTAATGTGGTTGTGTCAAGATGATTTTTGGTTTTTAGATTTAGCCTGTAGTAGAATCCACCATTACAGCTACTGGCAATCATTTAATCACTATTAACAACAAAAAAAAATTGAAACAGTGGAATATATGTCTAGGCTGAACACTGTACTGGTTGCCTGTTTTCGATGAAAATGCAAAAAATATGATTTTCTACAACCAACCAGTTACTCACATGAGAATAATATAAAACAATACCCTGCCCCCCCCCGATGCAATCTAAACACAACAACTGTGATAAACCGGCACTGATAAAACCCATTAAGATGTCTGGGCTGGAGCCACCCATCCATGTCAATTCACAACCGTCGCCTCAACTGCTCGATGCATTATTCGAGCATATTCAGACTGCATGGTCATTTCTTGGTACCACTGAACCACATTGGTCAGTAATCTCACATCAAAATTTTAGTCAGAAAAATATTGATGCTCATCAGCACGAGTTTTATCAATCCGGACAAAAAGATGTCAGCTTGATTCAAGCTTGTCTGCAACGCAATCAAATCGATAGCAGTCTACTCAACAGCTGTCTTGAATATGGCTGTGGTGTTGGCAGAGTAACCCGCTGGCTTGCCGGGCAATTTTCCACAATTCATGCCTGTGATATCTCTCTTTCACATTTACAGCTCGCTACAGATTATCTGGACAAAAAGGCTATTCATAACGTGAATCTGATACACATTGAATCAATCGAGATCGTGGATCATTTACCCAAGGTTGATTTAATCTATTCAGCCCTGGTGTTACAACATAATCCACCACCAATTATCGAAATTCTGATAGAAAAATTACTCAAAGCACTAAACACTGGCGGCATTGCCATTTTTCAAGTACCAACGTATCGAGCCAATTATTCTTTTGAAACTGAAAAATACTTGCAACAACAGGCTGGCATCAACACCATCGAGATGCATTTACTCCCTCAGCAGCGTATTTTTGAAATTATTCACCAGCAACAAGCAACATTACTCGAGATATTCGAGGATCACCGCGCAGGTTCACTGGACAAACAACGTTCAAATACATTTGTCGTCCAGAACAATCAATCATGAAACTCATGCCAGACATTTCCCTTTATTAACTAAACATGAGGTCACTTATATCTCTCTGTTTACAATAATAGTAGAATTGAGAACTTGCTTGGTTAATAAATTCCCTGCAATCACCTAACAACATTGTCCTTTTTTTGTATCGTTACAGGTTAGTAAATGTCTATCATTCAAGCCCCTTACCACAAAATCAAACGATGGATTGTTGGCATTGTTATTTTTTTATGTCTGTATTCTCTGGTCGGTTTCGTACTCATCCCATGGTTAATCACCTCACAAACACCAGTACTTATCAAACAGCAGCTTGGGCGTGAAGCATCGCTGGATGCAGTGAAATTCAACCCTTATACGCTGGAGCTTGATCTAAACGGTTTTGAAATGCTTGAGCATGATAATCAAGCTTTTGCCAGTTTTGACCACTTGTATATTAACTACGGATTCTGGAGTTCAATTTCCCATTTTTCAGTAGCTTTGCAGCAAGTGTTGCTGGAAAAACCCTATGTACATATTGATATTTTGAAGGATGGAAGCTTCAATTTTTCTGACCTTTCCAGCGATACAGAGGAAGAAAACGAAAATGAGCAGAGCGATGGATTGTTTCCAGTCTGGGTTGCTGATTTAGCGATACAGAACGGGACAGTCAGTTTTGAAGACCACTCACTGAAAACCACATTTTCAGAACAAATCAAACAACTGAACCTTGATATCAAGGCGTTATCAACCAAAAAAGACGCCTCAACAGCCTATCACTTAATGCTTGCGCTCGCATCTGGTGCGAATGTTGACCTGAGTGGCGATACTATACTTGATCCCTTATCTGCTGATGGTCATCTGCAACTCTCAAATTTAAGCTTGCATAAAATGTGGGAATACCTGCGCGATAGTGTTGATTTTGAGTTACAAAAAGGTAATCTGGCAATCAATGGTCACTATTCATTTGATGGCAGTCATGAAAACAAGTCCATTCTGGATGTCAGTGATGGTTCGATTGCAGTTGGCGATTTTCGATTCATCACCACAACAGATGATCCGACACAAATTGATTTAACCAAACTTGATTTGAAAAAAATCACGGTGAATCTCGTGAGTGGAAGCAACAATCAAACGATTGATATTGCTGTTCCCTTGTTAAATTCGAAGAACACCCAGATTACACTTCAAGGCACTGACGCGCTTGCTATCACGCTACCTGATTTTGCGTTATCAGGTACAAAGATTGATATTGCTTCCAGTGAAGTAAATCAAACCTCAATAAAAATCACTAACCAGAAACTGGCTATGTCCAAGTTAGGCATTGAAACATCTGGTATCCGCGAATTGTTCGTCAAAATCAGCGATATTGCATTTAATGATTTCAACATGGATATTGTCAATAGTGATGACAGTGACCAGACCGTTATGAAACTGGAAAACCAGAATCTGTCACTGAACAACACAACAATAGGAAGCACAACTGACAACACTGCAGTAATCGAAATACCCAACCTTAGCCTCGATAAACTTGGCGTTGACGTCATCAAGCAGTCTGTCACAATATCTAACATTAGATCAGATCAAGCCAGGATTAACAGCTGGCTTGCCAGGGACGGGGCGTTAAATTTGCAAACCTTGTTTGCAGGAAAACCTGAAAACACTGAGACTACCACACAAAAAACCACAGCGACTGCGTCAGAAGAATCAACCACACCTGAATGGTCTGTCGCAATCAATACTCTGGCACTCAGCAATTATTGGTTTAGCCTGGAAGATCAAAACACCAAACCAGCCGCCCAATTCACACTGAGGCCAATGAATCTAACAATCAACCAATTTAGTACTGATTTCAGCAAACCGTTTCAACTGGATTTTAAAACAGACATTAACAAAAAAGGCAATTTTTCAACAAACGGAACCGTGGCAATTGAGCCTTTGAAAGTAGATTTAAATATCGCTGCCAGCAAAGTTGCGCTCGATGCATTACAACCCTATGTGAATGATTTTGCACGCCTAAAGATCAAAAATGGTCACTTTAACATGAACGGCAAGCTGAATCTTAGAACCAGTCAATCCAGCAAGACTGCTGGGAGTTTTAAAGGTGATGCCAATATTGCAGGCTTGCGTACTGTTGACACGATTAATAATAAAGATTTCCTTAAATGGAAAGCACTGAATGTGAATGGGATCGATTTTAATCTGCAACCGATGAAACTGGCTATACGCGATGTTGTAACGGATCGACTCTATAACCGGGTCATCATCAATAAAGATAAAACCACAAATCTCGGAGAAATCTTTCCAACCGATCCTGACTCTCAAACCAAATCAAAACAAAAAGAAGATAAAAAACACAAACAACCAAACAATGAAACAGTGCCTTTGAAAATTGGCATTGTAAAAATTAAAAACAGCGCAGCACTGTTTTCTGATTTATCTCTGGTTTTACCATTTGCACTGAATATGACCGACCTCAATGGCGCCATCAAGGATATTAGCTCAAGTACGGCACAAACAGCTTCTGTTAAAGTTGATGGCAAGGTAAACCGAATATCACCGGTTGTTATCGAAGGTAGCTTAAAACCATTTGATATCGAACAATTCATGGATGTCAAACTGAGCCTGAAGGATGTTGACTTAACCGCAATTACTCCCTATATGGCACAGTTTGCTGGCTATGCCATTGAAAAAGGAAAAATAAATCTTGATCTGGAATATAAAATAAAAGACAAAAAGTTACTGGCTGAAAACAATGTGGTGATTGACCAGTTAACTCTTGGAGAAGAAATTGAAAGTCCAGACGCAGTTTCGCTACCTGTCAAGCTCGCAATTGGTCTGTTACAAGACCAGAATGGTGTTATCGATCTCGATTTACCAATGCAAGGCAGTCTTGATGATCCAGAATTCAGTATTGGGGCTTTGATTGGGAAAGTGTTGATTAACCTGCTGACCAAAGCAGCTACTTCTCCATTCAGCCTGATTGGTGGGTTGGTTGGATCTGCTGACGATATGAGTGGGATTGTGTTTGCACGAGGCACTTCTAAACTTGATAACGCGCAGATAGAAAAATTAGATAAAATCACTGAAGCGCTGAACGCCCGCCCCAAACTAAAAATAGAAATAAAAGGTCTCGCCATCACTGAAACAGATCGGCTTGGATTAAAAGAAAACAGATTGCTGGCAAAAATGAAAAAAATAAAATGGAGGGAGATCAAAGGTGATGATAACGCACCATCTGAATCCAGTCTGGTTGAACTGAGCGACAAAGACAGAAAACAAATGATCGCAGAACTCTATCAGGATGAGATACCGGATGCTCAATCTCCACAAACAACTAAATCTGAAACCGGTGAGGATATCATTCCTGACAACTATTACCACATGGCACGAAAAAGCCTGCTCGACCAAATCCAGATCAGTGATCTGGACTTACAACAGCTTGCACAAGAACGTGCAAACAATATTGCTCACCAACTGATTCAGGTTGGTGGGCTACCTGCAAACAGAATATTTGTGTTGAAGGAAACAATTGAACAACAAGCCAATCCAGAACCTGAAAAAACAGTCACTGTGAAATTGGCATTATCTGCTTCTTAGTCGTTTTCCCTGGTATTCTGAGATACTGAATGATCGTCATTGTATCAATTCCTGCATTGCCAGTACATTAAGGAACATCGCTAATGAACTGTATCCAAGGCGCACAATCCACTGATTATCTTGTTAAGAAATCACGCTTTATCGGATTTGCTATACCGTGTACCAGTGAAACTGAAGTCATGACTATCTTACATGCAATTCATGTTGAGCACAGCAACGCCAACCATCTTGCATTTGCTTTCAAAGTATTAGACAGCGGGCAAATGATTACCCGTTTTAATGACGCAGGCGAACCAAAAGGGACTGCAGGAAAACCGATACTGGCTCATCTTGAAGGAAAAGATCTGGTCAATATCGTCATTGCTGTCATTCGTTACTTCGGCGGCATTAAACTTGGAGCCGGTGGACTGGTACGTGCTTATGGCACAACAGCAAAAAATGTACTGGAATGTTGTACTTTTATCCCGTATCAAGCAATGGTGACAGTTGATTTACAGGTTGATTACAAAAAATTGAATGAGATACAACGCCAGTTACAGGTTCTTGACGGAAGAATTATCTCACAGGATTTTGGCGCTCAAATTGAGCTTACAATTCAATTACCTGAAAACAATGTAGACTTGCTAAAAAGCCATCTCTGACCAGCAAACTGTACATTTAGCCGTTTGAAGGGATCTCCCTGCGGGATAATAACTTACTTTACCTTCATTGATAGCCCGTTCTGACTATATTTTCCGATTTTCTTATTCGTTTTCGGATCCTTGAGAATAACCATTGATGTCTTTGTATTCAAGGTATAAGAATAGTCTGATATGGTTGATAGATAGTCTTCTTTCTCATCTTTTGTCAGTGAAAGAAATCGCTCTCCAATGTACACAGTAGGCAAGGATCCGGATGTTTCTATCTTCTCAATGACGCCAGTTGCCTTTAGCTTGTTAATTACTTTCTGTCTTGAAAGCTGTTTCTCAGGGCTGGTGTCTATGTTACCAAGAAGTACCGGCTGAGTTGATCG
Source organism: Crenotrichaceae bacterium (assembly GCA_011322755.1). GTDB lineage: Bacteria > Pseudomonadota > Gammaproteobacteria > Methylococcales > DRLZ01 > DRLZ01. The sequence goes on along the minus strand of DRLZ01000408.1, from coordinate 245 downwards.
ATCCGGAGTGAGTAACTTGATTGATAAGCCAAATAGTACCAACAAAATAAGAACAATGTATTGGGTTTTCATGTGCTTACCTTTTTCTTGCTAAAGATGTCATGTTAATCAATCAACACAATTCCACGCTCTTCACATTCATCGAGGAAGCTCACCACATCCTGCTTGATTTGATCTGGATCATTATGGCTGAAATGTTCACTAAGAATGGTACATAACGAACCAACAGTCATTTCCTGCTCCTC